>NZ_JBEYVO010000018.1:133713-231588 GCF_040644055.1 Streptomyces sp. NPDC047043 | reverse complement strand
CGTGCGGCCCTCCACCGTGCCCCAGCCGGTGATCACACCGTCGGTGTGCGGCTTCCTGGCCTCCAGGCCGAAGCCGGTGGCCCGGTGCCGGCGCAGCTGCTCGACCTCCTGGAAGGAACCCGCGTCCAGCAGCAGCTCGATCCGCTCGCGCGCGGTCAGCTTGCCCTTGGCGTGCTGCGCCTGGGTCGCCTTCTCGCTCGGTCCGGCCAACGCCCGCGCACGGATCTCGTGCAGCTCGGCCACCCGGCCGGCGGTGGTCACAGTCGTACTCATTTCTCCTCCCAAGGTCGTCGCCCCGCCCGTGCCCGCACCGCGTCCAGCAGCGTGGCCTGTTGCATGCACTCCGCGGCGACCTGCGGGTCGGTGCCGCCCGAGCGGGCCGCCCGTAGGAAGGCCCGTACCGTCGCGGCCACCTGGTCGTGCGGTGCGAGGGTCAGTTCGCGGGGGCCGTGGGTGTCCGTGACCCACACCGTCGGCTTGTGGTCGGCGGGCGGGGTGAACGCGGTCTCGACGCGGATGCGGCCCCGGCTGCCCCAGAGTTCGTACGCCGACCGGTAGGCGTGCTCCATGCCGAAGGCGAGCTGCCCGAGGACGCCGTCCCGGGAGCGCACGAGGACCGCGCCCGACGTCTCCACCGCCGAGCCGCCCGAGTGCTCCAGGGCCGCGCCGGCCACCTCCAGGCCGGAGCCGAGGAAGTACAGGGCGGCCCGCAGCGGGTAGTAGCCGATGTCGAGCAGGGCGCCGCCGCCCAGGTCGGGGCGGTGACGGATGTTCCCCGCGGGCAGCGGCGGGACCGCGAACGCCGCGGTGAAGGCGCGCAGTTCGCCGATCGCACCGCCCGACACCAGCTCTCGTACGACCGAGTGCTGCGGGTGATGGACGAACATCACGTTCTCCATCAGGGCCAGGCCCGAGGTGCGGGCCAGATCCAGCAGCTCGGCGGTGGTGTGCGCGTGGGCGGTCAGCGGCTTCTCCGCCAGGACGTGCTTGCCGGCCGTCAGCGCACGGCGGGTCCACTCGGCGTGCAGGGAGACGGGCAGCGGCACATACACCGCGTCCACGTCGTCCCGGTCGAGTACGGCGTCGTACGACTCGACGGCCGCGCAGCCGTACTGCCGAGCCAGTTCCCGTGCGCGTGTGCCGCTCCGGCTGGCCACCGCGGTCAGCTCGACGTCCGGGTCCTGCGCCATGGCGGGCAGGACCCGGCGGCGGGCGATGTCCGCGGTGCCCAGAACGGCGACGCGCAGCGGACGTTCAGTCATGTGCTCGGGTTCCCATGAGGTCGCGGGTGTCGGCGCTGATGGCGTTGAGGCAGGCCAGCAGCGTCCTGGCCTGCACGTTCACGTAGTGGCCGTGCTTGACCAGCTCCGAGAGCTGGCCGACCGTCACCCACTGGAAGCCGGTCGGCGGCAGCAGCGGGGCGTCCTCCTCGTCGGCTTCGATGATCAGGTAGCGGTTCTCGGCGTAGAGGAAGCGGCCGCCCTCCTCGGAGTGGATGGCGTCGTAGCGGATGCGGTCGGGGGCGGCGGACAGCACCTCGTCGAGGAAGGGCGGGTCGACCGACAGTCCGGCGAAGTTGTCCGGGGAGGCCTGCACGGTCGGCGCGAGTTCCACGGTGTCGAGGAAGCCGCCCTCGACCTTGGCGTTGGCCAGTACGTGCAGCACCCCGCCGAAGGAGCGGACGACGAAGGCGGCGACGCCGCGGCTGCACGGTTCGATCAGCGGCTGGGTCCAGCCGGTGACCTCGCGGTTGCCGGCCTGCACCTCGACGGCCACGACGTTGAACCAGCGGTCGTCGTCGCTGCCGATGCGGGCCTCGTCGCGGGTCCAGCCGGGGACGTCGGCGAGCGGGATGCGCTCGGCCCGGACGTCGTAGCGGGAACGCTCGGCGGTGAACCAGGACAGCAGGTCCACGTCGGTCAGCAGGGCGCCGGCCTCCGGGTCGCGGGAGCGGGCCAGCGCGTCCAGGAACCCGTCGACTGCGGGGAGTTGGGGGCGGTGGGCGGGCAGGCAGGCCAGGACCGTGCGCGAGTCCATGTTGACCAGGTTGTCCTGGTGCAGGAGTTCGTTGAGCTGGGCGAGGGTGAGCCAGCAGAAGTCCTCGTCGAGCGGGACGTCGTCGTCCACCTCGACGATCATGTTGCGGTTGCTCTTGTGGAAGAACCACGAGCCGTGCTCGGACTGCAGCACGTCGGCGAGGATCCGTCCGCGCCCGGGACCGGTGAAGTACTGGATGTACTTGACGTCCGTGCCCTTGTGGACCTTGGTGTAGTTGCTGCGGGTGGCCTGGACGGTGGGGGAGAGCTGGAGCAGGTTGCGGTTGCCGGGCTCCATCTTGGCCTGCATCAGGAAGTGCAGGACGCCGTCGAACTCCTTGACCAGGATGCCGAGGATGCCGACCTCGGGCTGCTTGATGATCGGCTGGTACCACTCGCGGTGCGGGCCCTGGTCGGTGGTGACGTGCAGGCCCTCCACGCTGAAGAAGCGGCCGCTGGCGTGCACCAGGTTGCCGGTGTCCGGTTCGAAGGACCAGCCGCGCAGCTTGGAGAACGGGATGCGTTCGACGCTGAACCGCCCCGCCCTGCCGCGTGCGGCGAACCAGTCGTGGAACGCGTCGGTGGTCATGCGCCCGGCCGTGGTCGCCGCGGACGCCGCGATCCGGTCGGCCACCGAGGCCGGTTCGCGGGGCTGGACCACGGGCTGCGGACGCGTCAACTCCGTGAGTGTCGACGACATGTACGGTCTCTCCTTGTCAAGGACGGTGCGTGGTAAGGGGAGTTGGGGTCACCGGCCGGCGAGGAACTCGCGGACGGACGCGACCATGTAGTCGGTCATCTCGTCGGTGAGGCCGGGGTAGACGCCGATCCAGAAGGTCTGCTCGGTGATGACGTCGGAGTTGGTGAGGTCGCCGACGACCCGGTGCGGTACGTCCTGGTAGGCGGGCTGGCGGGTGAGGTTGCCGGCGAACAGGTTGCGGGTGCCGATCTTGCGGTGCTCCAGGAAGTCCACCAGCTCCTTGCGGCTGAAGGGCGCGTCGGGGGCGACCGTGATGACGAAGCCGAACCAGCTGGGCTCGCTGTTCAGCGTCGCCTCCGGCAGGATCAGGTGCGGTGCCCCGTCCAGGCCTTCGCGCAGCCGGGACCAGTTGTGCCGACGGGCCGCGGTGAACGCGTCGACCTTGGCCAGCTGGGTCAGGCCGAGGGAGGCCTGCAGGTCGGTGGCCTTGAGGTTGTAACCGACGTGCGAGTAGATGTACTTGTGGTCGTAGCCGGCCGGGAGGGTGCCCAGCTGGTACTCGAACCGCTTGAAGCAGCGGTTGTTCTCGCCGGGCTCGCACCAGCAGTCGCGGCCCCAGTCGCGCAGCGACTCCACGATCCGGGCGAGCGCCAGGTTCGAGGTGAGCACGCAGCCGCCCTCGCCCATCGTGAGGTGGTGCGCCGGGTAGAAGCTGACGGTCGTCAGGTCGCCGAAGGTGCCGGTCAGTTTGCCGTCGTAGAGCGAACCGACCGCGTCGCAGTTGTCCTCGATGAGGAAGAGGTCGTTCTCCTCGGCGATCTGGGCGACCTCGGCGACCTCGAAGGGGTTGCCGAGGGCGTGGGCGATCATGATGGCGCGGGTCTTCGGGCCGAGCGCGGCCTTGATGCGTTCGGCGGTGGTGTTGTACGTCTTCAGCTCGACGTCGACGAAGACGGGCACGAGGCCGTTCTGCAGGATCGGGTTGACCGTGGTGGGGAAGCCGGCGGCGACCGTGACGACCTCGTCGCCGGGCTTGAGGCGGCGGTCCTCCAGGTGCGGGGAGGTGAGGGCCGACATTGCGAGCAGGTTCGCGGACGAGCCGGAGTTGACCAGGTGGGCCTTGCGGCGCTTCATGTAGCGGGCGAAGCGCGACTCGAAGCGGCGGGAGTGGGTGCCGGCCGCGATCTTCATGTCGAGGGCCGCCTCCACCAGGGCGACCCGGTCCTCGGGGCCGAGGACGGCGCCGGAGGGCCAGATCTCGTCGACGCCCGGACGGAACGCACCCGACGGCTCCTTCTGGAGGTGGTAGTCGCGCACCTGCTCCAGGATCCGTGCCTTGGTGTCACTCATCTTGTCCTGCCTCCATGGTGAGTTCGGCACGTGGCCGTCAGGTCAGGGGTGGGCCGATGCGGACATCGTGGGTGCCGCTGCTCGAACGGCACTGGACAACAGGTCGCGCAGCGACTCGTCGAGGGTGCGGCGCGGCTGCCAGCCGAGCAGGGTGCGGGCCAGGCCGATGTCCATGCGCTGCCACTCGGCCTCCGGGGGGCGTCCGCCGGCCACCGGTGCCTCCACGATGCGGGTACGGCGCCCGGACAGCTCGACCAGCCGCGCCACCAGCTCCCGTACCGAAGTCGCCTGCCCACCACCGATGTTGACGACCTGCCCCGTCGCCTCGGATTCGGCCGCGGCGACGACGGCGTCCGCCACGTCCCGTACGTCGAGGAAGTCGCGGTGGGCGAGCAGCGGGGCCAGCCGCAGCGGCTCGGTGCCACCGCCCGCGAGATGGCCGGCGACCATGCCGAGCAGGCTCAGCGGCGAGGTGCCGGGGCCCGACACGTTCGAGACGCGCAGCACGAGCCCGTCCGTGCCGGAGTCGAGCAGGGCGCGGGCCCCGGCCAGCTTGGAGCGCCCGTACGGGGTGACGGGCGCCGTCGGCGTGGACTCGGTGATGCCGGTGCGCGGGGCGGGCCCGTACTCGTGCACCGAGCCCACCTGGACCAGCCGCGGCGGGCCCGCGGCGACCAGACGCTGCACCAAGTCCCGGTTGCACAGGTCCATTTCGTCGGCCGTGACACCCCAGACCGCACCGGCCGCGTTCACCACCACATCGGCGCGGTGCCGGCGGACCAGCTGTGCGATACGGGCGGGTTCGGCCCGTACGAGATCGAGTTCGTGGATCTCGTACGTCGTCGCCGTGGCCGGCCGGGTTCGGGCCACGCCCGCCACCCGCCAGCCCGCCCGCTCGAAGGCGCCGCACACATGGCCGCCCACGAAGCCCGAGGCGCCCAGCACCAGTACCGCACGCCCGCCGTCCGGCCGTCTCAGAATCGCCGACACGTCCCCGCCTCCCAAGTCGTCTGTGGTGGCGGCACTTTGGCGGGTGGCACTAGGGCCTGTCTGGAGTTTCCCGTCGTCCGCCCGCGGGGCAGGCGGGAAACTCCGGACAGGCCCTGAGGGCGGGGCTGGACCCGCCGCCCCGGCGCTACCGGGAATCGAGTCGGGGTGCCTACCGTCCCGGGGCATGAGGATCGAAGAGACCGCTGTGCCGGACGCGTACCGCATCATGCCGAGACTGCTGCCGGACGCCCGCGGCAGCTTCCACGAGTCGTACCGCAACGACCTGCTCGCCGCCGAGACCGGGCACCGCTTCCTGCCCCGCCAGGTCAACTACTCGACCTCCGCCCGCAACACGGTGCGCGGGCTGCACGGGGTGGCGATCCCGCCGGGGCAGGCCAAGCTGGTCAGCTGTGTGCGCGGGGTGCTCCTCGACGTCGTGGTCGACGTGCGGGTGGGGTCGCCGACCTTCGGGCGGCACGACTGCACCGTGCTGGACGCCCGCAGCGGGCGGGCGGTGTTCGTCGCGGAGGGCCTCGCGCACGGCTTCGTCGCGCTCACCGACGACACGTGCATCAGCTACCTGTGCTCGACGGAGTACGTGCCCGGCACCCAGCTCGATCTGCGGGCGCTGGACGGCGAGTTGGGCATCCCGTGGGCCAAGTGGCTCACCGGGGACCCGCTGCTGTCGGAGAAGGACGCCAATGCCCCGACCGTGGCCGAGGCGGCCGAGCGGGGTCTGCTGCCGACGTACGAGCAGTGCCTGGAGCTGTACGGGAAGCCTGCCCGGGCGGCCGCGTGAGACACCGGACCATACGTCGAGGCCCGCTCCGGGGAATCGGGAGCGGGCCTCAACTCATTTCTGCGTCAAGCCACTTGAGCGGTCTCCTCCAGCCGTACGCCCAGTGAGACCAGTGCCTGCGACGGCGAGTGACCGGCGTCCCCGCGGGCCGCCACATAACCGTCGGGGCGGACCAGGAGCCAGTCGCCGGGACGCAGACCGAGGTCGGCGGCGACGGACTCGTCGGTGAGATGGAGGGTGCGCAGGCGCCGGCCCGCCGTACGGCGGTATGTCAGCAGGAGCCAGTCCGGGCGGCGCAGTTCCGCCAGCACCTCCTGCCAGGCCGGGGAGCCGGCGGCGCGGGCGGCGTCGACGCGGGCGAGGCGTTCGCCGGGGCGGATGCCCGCGGTACCGGGTGCGGCGAGGGTGAGGGGGCTCGTGCCGTAGCCGAGGCCGAGGGCCGACATGCCGCCCATGATCTTGCGCTGGATACGGCCCTTGAGGGGCGGCACATTGCGCAGGAACGTGAAGGCGGTGCGCAGCAGGGCCGCCGCCTTGCGGCTGCGCAGCTGCACCAGCAGCGTGGCCATCCTGGTGGTGCGCAACAACTCGGCGCCGACCGGGACGCGTTCGGCGCTGTAGGAGTCGAGGAGCGAGTCCGCGGCCTCGCCGCGCAGCACCGCCGCCAGCTTCCAGGACAGGTTCACCGCGTCCTGGACGCCGGTGTTCATGCCCTGACCGGAGGCCGGGCTGTGCACATGGGCGGCGTCGCCCGCCAGTAGCACGCGGCCCTGGCGCATCTGCGGGATCATGCGCTGCTGGATGGTGAACACCGAGACCCAGGAGGGGAGTTCGACCCGTGCGGGCCGTCCCGTGCCCGTCGCGATCTTCTCGGCGAAGCGGTCGGCGACCATGCGGTCGTCGCCGCCGTACGAGGTTTCCGCGGTGTCCAGCAGCCGCCATTTGCCCTCGTCGGGGAACGGCACCATCATCACCGTGCCGCGCGGGGTGCGCATCCAGTGGATGCTGTCCTTGGGCAGGTCGCAGTCGACGACCGCGTCCGCGATCAGCCAGGTCTCGCTGGACTCGCCCGCCAGCTTCAGGCCCAGCTGCTTGCGGATCGTGCTGTGTCCGCCGTCGGCGCCCACCAGCCAGTCGGCGGCGACCGTCTCGGTGCGGCCGTCGGGGCCGGTGAGCTCGGCGAGCACACCGCCGGAGCCCAGGTCCTGGAAGCGCTCGAGGCGCACGCCCCACTCGACGGTGACCCCGAGGCGGGCCGCGGCGTCGCGCAGCACTTCCTCGGTGATCACCTGGTCGACCATGAGTGTGAACGGGAAGCGGGTGGGCAGCCGGCTGTAGTCCGTGTCGAAGCGGATCAGCCGGCGGCCGTTCTGGTGCAGCGTGAAGTGCTCGACGCGCTGGCCGCGCGGCAGCAGTTCGTCCAGGACGCCCATCTGGTCGTACGTCTCCAGGGTGCGGGCGTGCGTGGCCAGGGCCCTGCTGGTGGTGGCCGGGCCGTCCGCCGCGTCCACCAGCCTGACCCGGACACCGTGCCGGGCCAGCTCGTGGGCGGCGCTGAGCCCGACGGGCCCGGCGCCCACGACCAGCACCTGGGGGGCGGAAGCCGTCACTGCTGACCCTCCTTGGTGCCGTGCTTGACCGCCTTCCACCAGCCCGGGTTGTCCCGGTACCAGGCGACGGTGGCGGCGAGGCCCTCCTCGAAGGAGATCCGGGGCGTGTAGCCCAGCTCCTCGTGGATCTTGGACTCGTCGAGCGAGTAGCGCAGGTCGTGACCCTTGCGGTCGGCGACCCGGACCACGCTCGACCAGTCGTTGCCGGTCAGCTCCAGGAGCCGTTCGGTGATCTGACGGTTGGTCTGCTCGTTGCCGCCGCCGATGTTGTAGACCTCTCCGGCCCGGCCGCGGGTCAGCACCAGCTGGATCGCCCGGCAGTGGTCGTCGACGTGCAGCCACTCGCGGATGTTGGCACCCTCGCCATACAGCGGGACCGTCTCGCCCTCCAGGAGGTTGGTGACGAAGCGCGGGATCAGCTTCTCCGGGTGCTGGTACGGGCCGTAGTTGTTGGAGCAGCGGGTGATGGAGACGTTCAGGCCGTGGGTGCGCCAGTAGGCGCGGGCGATCAGGTCCGAGCCCGCCTTGGACGCGGCGTAGGGGGAGTTGGGCAGCAGCGGCCACTCCTCCGTCCAGGAGCCCTCGTCGATGGTGCCGTACACCTCGTCCGTGGAGACGTGCACGACCCGCTGAACTCCCTGGCGCAGGGCGGCCTCCATCACGTTCTGGGTGCCGCCGACGTTGGTCGCCACGAACTCCGCGGCGGACTCCAGCGAACGGTCGACGTGCGACTCGGCCGCGAAGTGCACCACCGCGTCATGGCCCTCGAACAGCTCGAGCAGCAGCGGCAGATCGCAGATGTCGCCCTCGACGAAGGTGAGCCGCGGGTGGTCGGCGGGCAGGTTCTCGCGGTTGCCGGCGTAGGTCAGCTTGTCGAGGACCGTGATCTCGGCGTGCTCGTAGCCCTCGTACCCGCCGTCGAGGAGCGTGCGGACGTAGTGCGAGCCGATGAAGCCCGCGCCGCCCGTGACCAGGATTTTCTTGCTCATGCCGCGACCTCCACGCGCGTGTGGTCGCCGACCACCAGACGGTGGTGGCGCTCTTCGAGTTGGGCGCCCGTGACGGCGGACGAGCGGCCCAGCAGCGAGCCGCGCAGCCCGCGCACGCCGGACACCGTCGCGCCGTCCAGGGCGATGGAGCGGTCCAGATGGGCATCGGTCAGCACGCAGTCGCGGCCGATCGAGGTGTGCGGTCCGATGTGGCTGTCCTCCAGCACCGTGCCCGCACCGATCACCACCGGGCCCACCACGAACGAGCGGACGATACGGGCCCCGGGCTCCACGACGACCGGGCCGATCAGCACGGAGTCCTCGTCGACCTCGCCCTCGACGCTGCGCGACACGGCGTCCAGCAGCATCCGGTTGCACTCCAGTACGTCCTCGACCTTGCCGGTGTCCTTCCAGTACCCGGCGTACTCCTGGGCCCGTACGGTCTGCCCGTCGGTCACCAGCCACTGGATGGCGTCGGTGATCTCCAGCTCGCCGCGGGCGCTCGGCTCGATCGAGTCGACGGCCTCGTGGATCGCCGGGGTGAAGAAGTACACGCCGATCAGGGCCAGGTTGGAGCGCGGCACCGGCGGCTTCTCCACCAGCCGCTCCACCACACCCTGCGCGTCGACCTCGGCGACGCCGAACGCCCGCGGGTCCTCCACCTGCGCGACCAGGACCTGCGCGGCGGGCTGCAGGGCGCGGAACTCGGCGGCGGCCTCCCGGATGCCCTCCGGCAGCATGTTGTCGCCGAGGTACATCACGAAGTCGTCGTCGCCCAGGAACTCGCGGGCCAGCTGCACGGTCTGGGCGAGACCGGCCGGGCGCTCCTGCGGGATGTAGGTGATGGCGACGCCGAGGTGGGAGCCGTCGCCGAGGGCGTCCGCGATCTCGGCCGCGTGGTTGCCGACGATGATGCCGATCTCGGTCACGCCGATGTCCCGGATGTTGTCCAGGACGTGTTCCAGGACGGGCTTGTTGGCGATCGGGATGAGCTGTTTGGGCATGGAGTAGCTGAACGGGCGCAGCCGGGATCCCGTTCCGCCGGCCAGGACAAGAGCCTTCATGGGGGCCTCTTCCGGAATGTTCGGTTCGACAGTCATGGAGTTGGGTCGGACGGTGATGGGTCAGGCGGCCGCCGGTGCCAGTCGGCGGACGGGGCGGTGCAGGGCCTCCACGAGGTCGGCGAACCGGTCGGTGGCGGCGTCGAGTTGGTCGGTCACGGCCTCCGCCTGTTCGGCGTGGACGAAGAAGCTCTCGGCGACGGCGGCCGGCTTCATCGACATCAGCACCGGGCGCAGGCCGTAGTCGAGGGCGAGTACATGGGCGAGGGAGCCGCCGGTGGCGAGGGGCAGCACGACCTTGCCCTCGAGGGCGAACTGGGGGAGCAGGTCGAGGAAGGCCTTCAGCAGGCCCGAGTAACCGGCCTTGTAGACGGGGGTGGCGAGAACAACGGCGTCGGCCTCCGCGAACTGCCGCACCGCTGCGGCGATTTGAGGGTGTGCGGTGTCGGCGGCGAGCAGTTCGCCCGGCGGCAGGGTTCGTACGGCAAGGACGTCGGCCAAGTGGCCGCGCGCGTCGAGCCGTTCGGCCGCGCGGGTCAGTACGCGGTGGGTGAGCGAGACGGGCGAGGGGCTGCCGGAGACGGCGAGGATCGTCGGCATGGGGCGACCTCCTTCGGTCAGCGGGCGCCGGCGGGCTCGACCGCCCGTGCGGCCTCGCGTCGTACGGAGTCGACGAGTTCGAGGGAGGCGAGCACCTGCGCGGGGTCGCTGACGAAGTCGACCAGGCAGGCGATCTCGTCCACCCCGGCCGCCCGCACCCGGCAGGCCGTGTCGGTGCACTCCTCGACCGAGCCGATCAGGGAGTTGCCGGACAGGTAGCGGTTGACGCCGAGGTCGGCGAGCTTCTGCTGGGCGCGGGCCGCGGACAGGACGTCGCGGCCCTCCTTGTTGCCGCTCATCCGGCCGCCGGCCTGTACGGCGCCCGCCTCCAGGTCGATGGCGGAGAGCAGGTAGTCGCGCAGGGCGCCGCCGCCGACCTCGCGGGCCCGCTGCGGATCCTCGGCTACGTAGGTGTGCATCATCACCGTCACCGTGCCGGGGCCCTCCCAGCCGGCCTCGGCGCGGGCCGCGCGGTAGAGGGCGACCTTGCCGGCCAGCGAGGCGACGTCCTGGTTCTCCAGGTGGGTGAGGATGTTGCAGCCGATCCTCCCCGCCTCGATGAACGTGCCCTCGCTGCGCGAGGCGGTGACCCACACCGGCAGCTCGGGCTGGACCGGGCGCGGGTACAGCGGCAGCGTGGCCTCGGTGCCCAGGGGGGTGCGGCCGGTCCAGCGGCCGGTGCGCCAGGCCTCGCGGATCGCGGCCACGTCCCGGGCCATCTGCTCGCGCCGGGTGTCGTACTTGTCGGGTGCGATGACGAAGTCGTTGACGTTCCAGCCGGAGCCCACCGAGATCGCCACCCGGCCGCCGGAGATGCCGTCGACCGCAGCGAAGTCCTCGACGATGCGGGACGCCGGGTGCAGCGGGGTGACCACGCTGCCCGCGCGGATCCCGATCCGCCGGGTCACGGCGGCGACGGCGGCCGAGGTGACGGCCGGGTTGGGGAAGGCGCCGCCGAAGCGGTGGAAGTGGCGCTCGGGCGTCGACACGAAGCCGAAGCCGAGCTCGTCGGCGCGGCGGGCCGCGTCGAGCATCAGCCGGTAGGTCTCCTCGGACCGGTCGCCGACCGCGGCGAAGAAGAAGACGCCGAAGTCGAGCGGGCGCCCGCCGGGCTCTGCGCGACCGGAGCCACCGGAGTGACCGGACTGCCGGGATTCCGCGTTCATCCTGTGCTGCCTCCTTCCCCGTCGGACGTCGTCGCGGCGGGGTCGTCGTCATGGGGCTTGCTGTCCGCGGTCACCATCGGGCCGTCCCCTCGCAGCGGACTTGAGCCCGGGCAGGCCCACATCGGTACGACCTCTGCTCCACCGGCGGTCGAGCAGGCGCCGTCAGGCTCGGTGGGACCGACTTCCGTCCCGACGGACCCGATCGCCCAAGAGGTTGCTGGATGACGACTCAGACACTCGTGGCCGCCGACACCGTCGACGGCCTGCTCGCCGCGGCGGTCGCCGCCCGGCCCGACGCGCCCGCCGTGCGGGACTCCTCGGGCAGCTGGACGTACGCGGAACTCGACGCCTGGTCACGGGCGTACGCCGACTGGCTCACCGCCCGCGGTGTGCGCCGCGGCGACCGGGTGCTGGCCCGGGTCGGCAACGTCCGCGAGTTCACCGCCCTGCTGTTCGGCGCGCTGCGCCGCGGCATCGTCTTCGTGCCGGTCAACCCGGCGATGAAGCGCTTCCACCTCACCACCGTCGTACCGGACTGCGACCCGGTGCTGCTGATCGCGCAGACCAGCGAAGACGTCGACGTCCTACGGGAGTTGACGGACCGCCCGGTGGTCCCGCTCGCCCACGCGCGGGCCGGCGCCGAGCAGCAGCTGCACGCCGGCAACCACGACGACGTCCCCGTACGACCGGACGAGCTCGGCCTGCTGATCTACACCTCCGGCTCCACCTCGGCCCCCAAGGCCGTGGCGAGCCCGCACGCGCCGATCGTCTTCGCGGCCCGCGCCATCCAGGCCCGGCTGAACTACCGCGAGGACGACGTAGTCCTCGCCGCCGTGCCGCTCTCCTTCGACTACGGCCTCTACCAGATCTTCCTCTCGGTGATCGCCGGCGCCCAGCTGGTGCTGACCGAACCCGACCGCCATGTAAGGCTGTTGGGCACCCTGCACGAGTACGGCGTGACCGTCGTCCCGCTGGTGCCCTCGCTCGGTGAGATGCTGCTGACGCTGGCCCGCCGCGACCGCCGGGAGCCGCCGCCGGTGCGGCTGTTCACCAACACCGGTGCCGCCCTGACCGCGCCCGTCATCGCGCAGCTGCGCAAGGCGTTCCCGCAGGCGCAGGTGGCACCGATGTTCGGCACCACCGAGTGCAAGCGGATCACCGTCCTCGAACCCGACGGCGACCTGGCCAGGCCGGGTTCGGTCGGCCGTGCCCTGGACGGCACCGAGGTGCTGATCCTCGACGACGACGCCCGGCCGCTGCCGTCCGGCACCGTCGGCGAGATCGCCGTCCGCGGCCCGCACATCATGGACGGCTACTGGCGCGCCCCCGAGCAGACCGCACTGCGCTTCCGCCCCGACCCGGCCACCGGCGAAGTCACCCTCCACACCGGCGACTACGGCCACCTCGACGCCGACGGCCACCTCTACTTCGAGGGCCGCCGCGACGACCTGTTCAAGCGCAAGGGCGTCCGCATGGGCACCCTCGAGATCGAGACGGCCGCCCTGGACATCCCCGGCGTCACGGCCGCCGCCGCGCTCGCCCCGGCCGACGGCCACGACCTCACCCTGTACGCCGTCGCCGGGCTCACCTCCGACGAGGTCCTCGCACAGCTGGCCGAGCGGCTGGAGGCCGCCAAGGTCCCCGCCGTCTGCCACCTGGTCGACGAGCTCCCGCTCACCCCGAACGGCAAGACCGACAAGCAGCGGCTGCGCCGCGAGCAGAACGCCGACGCATAAGGAGTACGCACCATGACGACCACCCCGGACCCCGACTTCGAGCACCTGCTGCGCTCGGTCCTGCCGCGGCTGGCCGGCTCGGGCCCGATCGACCCGGCGCTCGACCTCAAGGAGGCCGGCCTGGACTCGATGGCGACCATCGAGCTCCTCGTCCGCCTGGAGGACACCTACGACGTGGAGTTCCCGGAGAACACCCTCACCGCCGCGACCTTCGCCACCCCGGCGGCCCTGTGGGGCGTCCTCGACGCCCAGCGCGCCGTCGCCCACTGAGCCACCTCACCGCAACACAGCACATCCAACCCCTCACAAAAGGAGAACCACCATGACCCACCTCTTCATCGGCCTCGGCGTCACCATCGCCCTCATCCTGGCCGCCAAGTTCGTCGGTGACGCGATGAAGCGGAACCGCGGCTGATCCGGCCGAACCAACCGAAGGGGCCCCGACCGAGAAATCCGGTCGGGGCCCCTTCGCGTCACTGCTTTCAGGCTGCGGCCAGCCGCTCCAGGTCCTCCACGACCCGCGCCGGGCTCGGCATCGCGGCCATGTCGTCCCGCAGCGCACGCGCGCTCTTCGCGTACCGCTCGTCGTCCAGGACCTCCGTCACCGCTGCCCGGATGCGCACCGGGTCGTTCTGCGGTTCGGCCTCGCCGAGGACCCGGGCCGCGCCGGCCGCGGCGAGCAGTTCGGCGGACGCGAACTGGTCGACCAGCTGCGGAAGTACGACCTGCGGCAGCCCGAAGTGACAGCCGGTCATGGTGGTGTTGGCGCCGCCGTGGTGGATCAGGGCGTCGCAGTCGCGCAGGAAGAGGTTGAGCGGGGCGGGCTCCACCACCCGTACGTTGGCAGGAAGTTGGCCGAAGCCCTCGTGGTACTCGGGGGCGGCGGTGACGACCGCCTCCACGTCCGTCAGGCCGTCGAAGGACTCGATGATCGTACGGAAGAGTCCGGTGCCGTTGAGTACGAGTGTCTGGTTGCCCAGGCAGACCGCGACCCGGCGCACCCCCTCCGGCGCCGGGACCCGCAGCCACTCGGGTGCGGTGCCGACGCCGTTGTAGGGGACGTAGCCCATCGGCGCGCCCGGCGGTGCGGTCGGGTGGCGCAGGGCCGGCGGGCACGGGTCGAGGAGCAGGTCGGGGTCGGGCAGTCCGTCGAGGCCGAGCCGGGCGCAGGTGCCGTGCAGGAAGTTGCGGGCGGAGGCGCGGGAGGGGCCGCTGAGCGGGTCGACGCCCCAGCGGACCTGGACGGACGGCACGCCGAGGACGGCGGCGACGATCTGGCCGGACAGCTCCAGCTGTTCGGAGACGACCAGGTCGGGTCGCCACTCGCAGGCGAAGTCCAGGTAGCTGCTGAGCAGGTAGCGGGCGTGGGTCTCCCAGAGTTTCGTGGTGCCCGCCATCTTCTCCGGCGGGGTCGGGCCCACCAGCTCCAACGGCCGTACGCCGGGCGGCAGATGGCGCTGCAGGACGTCCAGGCCGTGGAAGCGGTCGCCGATGTCGACGGCCGCGAGTCCGGCCGCGCGGGCCGCGTCCGTGACGTCAGGCTGCGCGGCGACCGTCACCTCGTGTCCGGCGCCCTTCAGTGCCCACGCCAGTGGCACCAGCGGGGTGAAGTGAGTCGGAAAGGGGGTGCTCAGCATCAGTACGCGCATCGTCGTGCGCCTCCTCGGTGACTTCGGTGACTTCGGCGTCTTCGGTGATCTCGTCGACATTGACGTCGCCCATCACCAGGGCGGTGATCAGGGCGAGCAGCAGCAGGCCCGCGGCGGTCAGCAGGAGCGTGCCGGTGGCGTGGGCGAAGGCGTCCACGACCAGGTGCCGGCGGGCGGGCGGGAGTGCGGCGAGGCGGGCCGCGGCGGCGTCGGGATCGGTGACGCCCGCCGCCTCGGCCGACGAGGCGAACCGTGTGCTGAGGACCGCGCCGAGCACGGTGCCGCCGATCGTGGTGCCCAGCATGGTGGCGAATCGGGAGGTGGTGGTGACCACGCCCAACTCCTCGGGAGCGGCCGCGGACTGCGTCATGAACAGGGCGATCTGGGTGACGCCGCCGAGACCCGCGCCCAGGAGCACCAGCAGCACGTCGAGCTGCCACGTCGGGGCGTCGGCGCGGGTGACGGCGAGCCCCAGCCCGGCGGTGGCGGCGACCGCGGTCGCCGTGGTGACCACCAGCACCGGCTTGCAGCGGCCGGTGCCGGCGATCCAGCGGCCCCAGCCGAAGAAGACCAGGACGACGCCGACGGCGAGCGGGATCAGATGCAGGCCCACCGCGTCGAGGTCCACGCCCCGCACGATGTTCAGGTAGTTGATGAGGAACACCGGCAGCGACAGCAGTGCGAAACCGCCCACGAACTGCAGGATCGCGGCCGGCCGGAACACCCTGTCCTTGAACAGGGTGAGCGGCATCAGCGGATCCGCCGCCTTCAACTGCCGTACGGCGAAGAAGACGAACATCATCAGGCCGCCGTAGAAGTACGGCACCACCGGACCCGAGAAGGAGTGCTGTTCCCCGTACGTCTTCACGCCGAGCAGCAGTGCGCAGGTCGCGGAGGCGACGAGGACCGAGCCGAAGATGTCGACCGGCTGCCGGGTGCCCTTGACCTTCAGCCGCAGCGCCCAGGTGACGCCGGCGAGGGCGAGCCCGGCGAGCGGCACGTTGAGCAGGAAGATCCACCGCCAGGACAGCTCCTGGCTGAGCGGGCCGCCGATCATCGGGCCCGCGATGATGCCCGCCGCGATCAGCGCACCGCCCGCGTTGGAGCGTCCGGCCCGGGACTTGGGCGGGAAGAGCGTGGCGATCACGATCAGCGTCATGCTCATCAGCCCGCCGCCGCCGAGACCCTGTACGGCCCGGAAGAGGATCAGCTGGTTGAGGGACTGCGCGGTCGCGCACAGCGCGGAGCCCGCCAGGAACGTGGCGAGCGCCGAGAGGTAGATCCGGCGCGGCCCGTAGCTGTCGCTGAGCCTGCCGTACAGCGGCTGTGCGGCCGTCGCGGCCAGCAGATACGCGGTGATCAGCCACGGGAAGCGCTCGATGCCGTGCGCCGGGTCGAGGTCGCGCACGATCGGCAGGACGGCCGAGGAGACGATCGAGCCGTCCAGCAGGGCCAGCGTCATGGTCGCCATCGCGCACACGATGAAGACCAGGACCTGGATGTCGGTCATGCCGTGGGGGTTGGACTTCTTCGCCTCGACGGTCATGCGCGCACCTCCCGGCGAACCGCCAACTGCTCGAGTTCCACGGCGACTTCGGCGGGCGACGGCATTGCGTCGATCTCGGCGCGCACGGCCGCCGCGTCCGCGCGGTAGGTGGGCTCGTCGAGCAGGGCCCGTACGGCGTCCGCCAACCGGCCCGGGTCGTTCTGGAGTTCCGCGGAGTCCAGGGTGATCCCGGCACCCGCGTCCGCGATCCGGTCGCCCGCGACGAACGCGTCGCCGAGTTGCGGCAGGACCAGTTGGGGGACGCCGAGGGCGGCGGCGCCCAGCGTGGAGTTCGCGCCGCCGTGGTGGATCGCCAGGTCGGCGCCGGGGAACAGCAGTCCTGGTGCGGTGAGTTCGGTGTACGTCACGCCGTCGGGCAGGGCGCCGACCGCCTCGCGGTGCTCGGGCGCCGCGGACACGACCGCCTCGATGTCGCCGAGGCCGGCCAGCACGTCGACGACCCGCCGCAGCAGGCTCGCACCGCCGAGTTCCAGGGTGTGCCCGCCGAGCGCGACGGCCACCCGCCGGCCGGGCGGGGTGCGGTACGCCCACGGGGTGCCCCGGCCGGTGTGCGGGACCGGGCGGATCGGGCTCGCGGCCGGCGCCTCCCGGTCGGCGAGGGACGGCGGCGCCGGGTCGAGCAGCAGGTCGGGTACCGGCACGTGGTCCAGGCCGAGCCGTTCGCACACCGGCCCCTGGTAGAGCCGTACGAAATTGAGCATGGCCGGGGCGGTCGGGTTGACGCCCCAGCGGTGCTGCACGTTCGGGATGCCGAGGAGCGCGCCGATGATCGAGCCGGCGAACTCCATGTGCTCGGAGAGCACCAGGTCGGGCCGCCACTCGCGGGCCAGGTCCAGATAGTCGGGCAGGAAGTACGGCACGTGGTTGCGCCACACCTGGGCGACCCCGCCGATCTGCTGCCGGTCCGGGCGGCCGAAGACCTCGATGGGCCGCATCCCGGCGGGCCGCCGCCCGCCGCGCAGATCCTCCGGGTGGAAGGCGTCGCCGAAGGTGACTGCGGCGAGCCCGGCGGCCTCGGCGGCCCGGGTGACATCGGGCTGGCCGGTCACCAGGATCTCGTGACCGGCGTCGGCGAGGGCCCGGATCAGGGGCAGCAGCGGCAGGAAGTGGGTGTCGACGGGGGTGCTGATGACCAGGACGCGCATCACAGGTTCTCCAGGTCGCGGACGACGGCGGCGGGGCTCGGCATGGCGGCCACGGAACGCGCCAGTTCGGTGGCGCCCTTCGCGTGGCGCTCGTCGCCGAGCAGGGTGTTCAGGGCGTCGGCGACGGTCGCCGGGTCGTTCTGCTCGGCTGCGGTGCCGAGCGAGATCGCCGCGTCGGTGGCGGCGAGCAGCTCGCCGCCCGCGAACTGGTCGGCCAGCTGCGGCAGTACGAGCTGCGGAATTCCCGAGCCGGTGGCGGTCATCAGGGTGTTGGCGCCGCCGTGGTGCACGATCGCCGCGCAGGTGTCCAGGAATCCGCTGAGCGGCACGGGAGTCGTCAGCCAGACGTTGTCCGGGGTGGGTCCCAGGGCCTCCATGTACTCCTCCTGGACGGTCAGCACGCCCTCGAATCGGGGGAGCCGGGCGAACGCCTCGATGACCGTGCGGAACAGCGGCAGGCCGCCGAGCGCGATGGTCTGGCGGCCCATGGAGACGACGACGCGGGGCTTGTCGCCGGGCCGCATCAGGCGGTCGGGGACCGGTCCGGTGCCGTTGAACGCGACGTGGCGGATCGGGGTCGCCTTCGGGGTCCCCGGGTAGAGCAGCTCCGGCGGTGCGGGGTCGAGGATCACGTCGGGCAGCGGGAGGCCGCCCGCGATGCCGTACCGGTCGCAGGTGCCCTCCAGGAAGTCCACCGCCGTCTCGCGCATCAGCGGGCTGAGCGGGTCGACGCCCCAGCGGTGCGAGACCACCGGGATGCCCAGGACGCCGCCGACCAGCAGTGCCGCGTAGTCCATCTGCTCGGAGACCACCAGGTCCGGCCCGAACTGCCGGGCCACCTCCAGATAGCGGGGGAACAGGTAACGGGCGTGCAGCACCCACACCTTGGAGCCGATGGCGATCATCTTCGGTGTCGTCGGGCCCGCCACCTCGATGGGGCGTTTGTCCGGCGGCAGCGGCGGGCTGAGCAGGTCCTTGGCATGGAAGGCGCGGCCGACGGTGACCGTGCACAGGCCGGCCGAGCGGGCCGCCGGGATGATGTCCGGCTGGCCCGCGACCAGCACCTCGTGCCCGGCGCCGCGCAGCGCCCAGGCCAGCGGGACCATCGTGGTGAAGTGGGTGGACTCGGGGGTGGACAGGATCAGTACGCGCATGAAAGGTCCTCGGGGTCGGTGGCTGGTCCGCTTCGTACGGCTTCGGTGAAGGCGGTCGCGACGGCGTCCGCGACCGTCGCGGGCAGCCGGTCGGTGCGGACCGTGGCGGTCACCTCGGCGCCCTGGCCGGAGAGGCGGACGTCGAGCTCCAGCTCGGTGGACATGACGGGGCTGTCGAAGCGCAGCAACTCGGCCGTGCAGCCCGGGAGTTCGAGCACCGGGTCCGGGTCGTCCTGCATCAGGAAGGTGGGCATCGCGGCGAGGGCGTCGCTGCCGCCGGCCCACACCAGGATGTGGTCCAGGGCCGCCCCGCCGATCTCCTGCGCGGCGAGCGAGGCGTCGGTGCTCGCGACGGCGCGGCGCAGCAGACCGCCGTCCGTCTTCGTGCCCGGCGGCCAGAACCGCAGGTAGATCAGGTCGACCCGGCAGCTGACCGCCGTGGCGAGCACCCCGCTGCCGCGCCGGGCCACCGGGACCTTGACGGTGATGTCGTCCTGGCCGCCGAGCTCGCGCAGCACGAGGCCGAACAGTGACGCGAGCAGCGCGAACCGCGTGGTGCCGAGGGTGCGGGCGCGGGCGTCCCAGCCGGCCAGGGAGTCGGCCGAAAGGGGCAGCGAGCGGGCGTACTTGGGGCCCGCGGACAGGGCCCCGGCGGTGCGGCCGGGCAGCCGCAGCGGCTCCGGCTCGTCGAGCAGGTCCTCCCAGAACTCCCGCTGCCCGGCGAGGTCGACACCGGCCAGCGCGCGCCGGTGGTCGGCGGCGACCTCGGCCAGGGTGGCGGCCGGGGCGGGGAAGCGGGGCAGGCGGCCTTCGAGACGCGCTCGGTACGCGTACGACAGATCGGCGGCGAGCACCGTCTCGGAGGCGCCGTCGAAGGCCGTGTGGTGGGCGACCAGGCCGAAGAGCGTGCGCCCGGTGTCCCGGCTGCGCAGTGCCGCGCACCGCCACACCCGGCCCTCACCCACGGCGAGCGGGGTGAACGCGCCCGCCAGCCACTGCTCGACCGCCGCCGACTCGTCGTCCGCGTCCGGGAGGTGAAGGAACTCCGCCTGCACCGGCCGCTCCGGTACGACGGCCAGCGCGGTCTGCTCGCGCAGCAGGTACTGGGCGTGCAGTGCCTGATGCCTCAAGTGCACGTCGCTCACGGCCAGTTCGAGCGCGGCTCGGTCCACCGGGCCGGACAGCCACCAGGTCAGCCGGCACAGCCCGCTGAGGCCGGTGCTGTCGTGCGCGGCGGCCCACAGGAACCCGGCCTGCTGCGGGGGCAGTTCGACTTCGCCGGTGTCCGTGCCGGGGGCCGAAGGTTGTTCCGTCTCGGCTTCGGTCGAGTCCAGCCATGCGGCGAGCCCACGCACCGTCGGAGTGCGGAAGATCTGCGAGGGCGACACGGCCGTGTCCAGTGCGTCGCCCAGGTGCTGGCAGAGCCGTGCGGCGTCCAGGGAGCTGCCGCCCAGTTCGAACAGCGAGGCGTCCGCGGGCACCGCAGCGCAGTCGAGCACAGTCCGGAACGCGTCCGCCACGACGGCCGCCGTTCCCGTCAACTCCTCGGTCTCCGGGGCGGTTTCGGCCTCCGGCGAGGTGAGGGAACGCCGGTCCAGCTTCCCGTTGCCCAGCAGCGGGAACCGGTCCAGCAGATGCACCCGGCGCGGTACGAGGTACTCCGGCAGCAGCGCCGCGAGCCGTTCGCGCAGCTCCTCGGGGCCGATGCCCAGCTCGTCGGTGCGTGTGTAGAACAGGGCGAGGCCGTGGTACGAGCCGTCCGGCTTCGGTAGCGGCACGACGGCCGCCCCGGTGACCGTGGCCACCCGCTCCACGGTCCGCTCCACCTCGGCGGGCTCGATCCGGTGCCCCCGGATCTTGATCTGCCGGTCGCCGCGGCCGGTGTAGTGCAGCATGCCCTCGGCGGTGCGATGGCCCAAGTCGCCCGTACGGTAGAGACGTTGACCGTCGACGGTGACGAAGACCCGCTCCGTCAGCTCCGGGTTGCCGAGGTAGCCGAGCGCCAACCCCGGTCCGCCCAGGCACAGTTCGCCCGTCTCACCGGGGGCGCACACCCGGTCGCCGTCCAGCACCAGGATGTCGGTGTGGGCGAGCTCGTGGCCCAGCGGGACTCCTGCCGGGTCGTCGCAGTCCTCGGGGCGGATGTCGTGGGCGGTGACGATCGCCCCGCACTCCACCGGGCCGTACACGTTGAGCAGCCGGATGCCGGGGTGCTCGGCGAGGAAGCGGCGGACACGGGTGGGGGCGGCCCGCTCGCCGCCGATGGCCAGCCACTTCATGCCCGCGAAGGCGCGCACGTCGGTGGTGACCAGCATGTTGAACAGCTGGGTCGTCATGAAGGCCGCGTTCACGCCGTTCTCGGCGACCAGTGCACGCAGGGCGCGCGGCACGAGCACGGGCTCGTCGAGGAGCACCGTGGTGCCGCCGGTGAGCAGCATGCTCCAGCAGTCCAGGGTGAAGCCGTCCCAGGTCGGCGGCGCGGTCTGCGGCATCACCGTGCCGGGCCCGAGTTCGGCGAAGGTCTCCGCGTCGAAGAGGCGTACGGCGTTCTCGTGGGTG
The DNA here is from genome assembly GCF_040644055.1 of Streptomyces sp. NPDC047043. Lineage (NCBI taxonomy): Bacteria > Bacillati > Actinomycetota > Actinomycetes > Kitasatosporales > Streptomycetaceae > Streptomyces > Streptomyces sp. NPDC047043. Next base: position 210,477 of record NZ_JBEYVO010000018.1, on the reverse strand, counting down.
GAGACCACGCCCTTGGGGGCGCCGCTGCTGCCGGAGGTGAAGAACACCGCGCACGGATCGCCGCCGCTCACCGCCACCGGCGCCGGACGCAGCCCGCGCGCGGCGGTCAGGGTGAGGTCCTCGGTGGGCGGCGCCCACGCGGGCACCGACCAGGGCCCGGGCTCGGCCGTGACGAGCAACGGCGCGTCGAGCTGCCGTATCTGTGTCTCGAGCCGCTCAGCCGGCCACCGCGGGTCCAGGACCGAGTAGGCGGCCCCGCACTTGAACAGCGCGACCAGCACGACGATCAGCCGGGTGCCGCGCTCCATCAGCACCGGCACCAGGTCGCCCGGCCGCACCCGCTGCTCCTGCAGGAGGGCCGCCAACGTGTCGGATGCCGCGTCGAGTTCGCGGTACGAGACCCGAACGGACCGGTGGATCAGGGCAGTTGTGTCCGGGTAGCGGCGGGCCGCGTCCTGGAACAGGGCGTGCATCGTCTCGCCCCGCGCGAACCGGGGCGCCTCGCTCTGCGCGGTGGGCGCAAGGAGTTCTACGGTCATCGTCTTCCTGCCTCCCCGGGGACGGGAACGTCGGTGTGACCGGCCGATGCGCACGCTTCGAGGAAGCCCACGAGCCGGTCGGGCGTGGGCATCGCGTCGATCTCGTCCCGCAGCGCACGGGCCCGCTGCCGGTAGGAGGGCCGGGCCAGCAGATCCCGTACGGCGGCCCCGACCGCGCCCTCGGCGGCGTCCGCGGGCAGCGCGGTGCCGGCACCGGAGGCGCGCACCAGATGGGCCCAGTGCTCCTGGAAGGCGTTCTGCGGCAGCAGCAGCTGGGGCAGGCCGTGGGTGACGGCGATCAGCCCGCTGCCGACGCCGCCGTGGTGCACCAGGGCGTCGCAGTGCGCGAGCAGCACGTCGAGCGGGAAGGATTCCACCGCCCGTACGCCGTCCGGGAGTTGAGGCAGGTTCTCGGCCTGGGCGGCGGTGACCGCGAGGACCACGTCCGCGCCGAGTTCGCGCAGGCTCGCGATCACGTGGTCGCGGACCTCGTCGAGGGCGGTGGTGGTGACCCCGCCGGTGACGGCCACCAGTGGACGCTGCGTGTCCCGCCCGGTGCGCAGCCACGGCGGCAGGGCCGCGGGGCCGGCGAAGGGGACGTACCGCATGTCGGCCCTGCGCACCCCGTGCGGCGGACGCAGGCCCGGCGGGCACGGGTCGATCCACACGGACGGGCCCACCACCGGGTCGAGCCCGAACCGCTCGAAGAGCCGCGCGTACGACGGTCTGAGCTCGGCCTCGCTCTCGCAGTGCACGCCGAGCGAGACGCCCCAGGTGTGGCCGACGGCAGGGACCTTGAGGGCGGCCGCGGCCACCAGGCCGGCCGCGGCGGCGGTGTCGTGCACCACGACGTCCGGCCGCCAGAAGCGGGCGAAGGCGACCAGGTCGTCGGTGAGCGTGTCGGCGACCGCGACCATCTTCTCGACCAGGGCCTCGGCGAGGTCGCTGTCGAGGACCGCGACGGACTCGCCGGCCTGCTTCAGCCTGCCCGGGCCGAGGCCCAGCGGCCGGGCGGCAACGGCGGCCGTGACGGCCTCGTCGCCCACGGGCACCGCCACCAGGCCGGCCCGCGTCACCGGCGCCACGCACTGCGGCCGTACCGCCACCCGCACCTCGTGGCCCGCGAGTCGGGCGGCCCAGGCGAGCGGGATGATCCAGGGAATGTGGGCCGGGCCGTGGCCCACGAACAACACGCGCATCCAGTTGCCTCACTCCATCGCGTCCGGTCAGTGGCAGGGCAAGGGTGCGGGGGACCGCTCGAATGCGACTCGGGTTGCGGGCGAACGCCGACGTGCCCGCAAGGGGGCTCAAACCCCTTGCGGGCACGGCGAGTTGAACGAGCTCAGGCGCGGCGGCCGCCCCTGCGGTAGGCGAAGGCGGCGAAGCCCGCCAGGAGGGCCGTCCAGACCGCGAGGACGGCGACGCCGGCCAGGGTGGGCGCCGCGCTGTCGGCGGCGTTCCAGGACAGCTGGGCGTACCGGAAGACCGGCGTGGCCCGCGACAACTCCTGTGCCCAGGAAGGGAAGTTGTCGATCGGCAGGAGCAGCCCGCCGAGCAGCGTCAGGGACAGGTAGGCGACCGTGCCGGCGATCTGCGCGAGCTGGGCCTTGAACAGGTAGCCGATGCCGATGCCGAGCATCGCGAGCGGGGCGATGCCGACCCACAGCAGGAAGAACACGGCGAGCCAGGTGCCGAGACCGAGGTGGACGCCCCGGTAGAAGACGCCGATCAGCGAGATCACCGTGATCGGCAGGATCGCCAGGCAGGTGGCGACCGCGCCGCGGGCCACCACCACCTGCACCGGGGAGAGCGGCGTCAGCCGCAGCTGGCGCAGCCAGCCCAGCGCCCGGTCCTCGGCGATGCCGGTGCCGTTGGTGATGACCACGCCGAGCGCGCCGAACGCGGCCGCGCCGACCATGGACTGGGCCAGGGACTTCTGGTCCGGGCCGCCGCCCGCGAAGGTCACGTACATGCCGACCGGCATGACGAGGCTCATCATCAGGTAGCCGCCGTTGCGGACCAGCCGCAGGATCTCCAGACGGATGTAGCCGAGCATCAGTTGGTCCGTCCTTCCGGGGCGGTCTCGCGGTGGCGGGTGCGGTGGGTCAGCGCGATGAAGGCCTCCTCCAGGCCGACGCCCGAGACCTCCAGGTCGGTGAAGGCGTCCGCGCGGGCCAGGGCGTGCACGGTCTGGTCGGAGTCGGTGGTGCGCAGGTGCACCCGGCCGCCCTGGAACTCCACCGAGCCGACGCCGGGAAGGAGTTCGTAGCCCTCGCGGCGGCCGCCGCGCGGCACGAAGCTGACCGTGCGGCCCTCGACCATCGACTTGATCTGGGAGGTCGTGCCGTCCGCGACCACCTGGCCGGCGGCGATCACCACGACCCGGTCGGCGCTGTCGTCGGCCTCTTCGAGGTAGTGCGTGGAGAACAGCACGGTGTTGCCGCGCTGGGCGTACCGCTGCATCGCGGCCCACAGCTCGCGCCGCGACTCCACGTCGAGGGCGGCGGTCGGCTCGTCGAGGACCACCAGGTCCGGGTCGCCGGCCAGGGCGAGCGCGAAGCGCACCCGCTGGGCCTGGCCGCCGGAGAGCCGGTCCACCTTCTGGTCGGCGATCTTGGTGAGCTCGGCGAGCTCCAGGACCTCCGTCAGGGGCAGCGGGTCGCGGTAGGTCTGCCGTACGAAGTCGACCAGCTCGCGCACCGACACCCGGGGAATCATCTTCCCCTCCTGCAGCATGGCGCCCAAGTGCCCGGCGAGCATGGCGAGTTCGGGCTTCTTGCCGAACACCTCGATGGTGCCGGAGTCCGGCGGGAACAGCCCGAGGAGCATGCCGATGGTGGTGGACTTGCCGGCGCCGTTCGGGCCGAGCAGGGCGACGGTCTCGCCGCGCCGGATCGTCAGGTCGATGCCGTCGACGGCACGGACGCTGCCGTACTCCTTGACGACGCCCTTGAAGACGACCGCGGGCGGGCCGTCGTGCTGTTCTGCCATGGGGGGTGGCACTTCCCTTTCCTGTACGTGCTGGGTGAGCGGTCGCATGTCAGATCAGCCCTTCCAGGGTGCGGACCAGTTCCGTCGGGCCGGGGAGGCCCGCGATCTCCGCGGCGACCGCACGTGCGGCCTTGCGGTGGTGCTCTTCGGTGAGCAGCCCCGTCAGGGCCTGGTGGACCAGGCCGGCGTCGTGCTGCTCGGGTTCGGTGGCGAGGTTGCGTCCGGCGCCGGACTCCTCGACGAGCCGTCCCGTGGTCTGCAGGAACGGCTTGTCGCCGGGGAGCACCAACTGCGGTACGGCGCAGGCGAAGGAGGTCATGCTGGTGCCGCTGCCGCCGTGGTGCACGGCGAAGGCGGTGTGCCGCATCAGCGGGCCGATGGGGAAGCGGTCCACCACCTGCACGGTGTCCGGCACGTCCCCGAGCAGCGGGTGGTACTGGGCGTCGATCGGGAACAGCACGTCCACACCCAGCTCGGCGCAGGCGTCCAGCACATGCCGGAAGCCCAGGGGGAGTTCCCCGGTCTCGGCCAGCATCCGCCCGTGCCACATGCCGAGGCAGAGCAGCGCCCGGGGCCGCTCCGGCCGCCGCACGGCCCAGTCGGGCAGCTCGGCGGTACCGCAGTAGGGGACGTAACGCGTCAGCAGACCCGGGATGTTGTCGCCCTCGGGGAGGAGGGAGGCGGGACTCGGGTCGACGAGCAGGGTCGGGTCGGGAAAGCCGTCGGCCCCGAAATCCACGCAGAGCTCGTGGAGCTGGACCTTCGCCTGGCGCAGCAGTGGGCTGGTGAAGTCGTCGGGGCCCCAGCGGTGGACGATGCCGGGCACCCCGAGCGCGGCGGCGGTGATCAGCCCGCCGAACTCCACGGGGTCGGTCACCACCAGGTCCGCCGCCCAGTCCCGGCCGAGGGCGACCAGCTCGTCGACGTAGCCGCCGAGCCGGGTGCGCCAGCGCTCGCCGGCCTCGTCCCACTCGGAGGCCGCACGCCGGTCCATTCCGGCCCGGTCGGGCATCCGCACGGCACCCGGCCGCGTCAGCCGCTGCCGCACCTCCCCGCCGCCGACCAGCCGGGTGTCGAGCCCGGCCGCGGCGGCGAACCTCACGAGCTCGCCGTCCCCGGCGACCAGCACCTGATGCCCGGCGGCCCGCAGCGCCCAGGTCAGCGGCACCATCGGGACGAGGTGGCTGGGGACCAGGGCGGTGATCAGTACGCGCATGTCTTCTCCTTCGAGGCCGCCACCAACTCCTCCAGGTCGCCGACCAGTTGCTCCACCGGCGGGCAGGCGAGGATCTCCCGTCGCACGGCCGCCGCGCGGCGCCGGTGGGACGGGTCGGTGAGCAGTGCGGTGATCGCTTCGGCGACCGCCGCCGGGTCCGCGAGCGGGGCCGGCAGGTCGATGGCGCAGCCGAGGGCGGCGCAGCGGGCCGCCGAGTGCGGCTGGTCGTCGTACATGGGAGTGACGAGCATCGGTGTGCCCGAGCGCAGGCCCTCGCGGATGCCGCTGTGGCCGCCGTGCGTGACGAACACGTCGGCGACCTCGAGCAGGACGTCCTGGGGAATCCACTCGGTGACCAGGCGGACGTGCTCGGGCACCGGCCCGAACGTCTCCGGGTCGCGGCCCACCCCGATCGACACGATCGCCGTGCAGTCGATGCCGGACAGGGCCTCGACGACCGCGCCGAGCACGGCGTCCGACTTGCCGGGCAGCGACGGCGCGATGGTGCCGATGGAGGCGTAGACGACCGGCTTGTCCTCGGGCAGCTCGGCCAGCCAGGGCAGCACCGGGTCGTCGCTGCGGAACGGGGTGGTCTGCCGGTAGTGGCGCAGGGTGCGGCCGTCGAGGCCGTCCCCGGTCCAGCTCGCCGGCAGCCAGCTCACCAGCAGATGACGGTAGGCGGTGTTGTCGTCCGGGTCGGCGGGCAGGCCGAGTTCGGCGCGCAGGGCGTTCAGCGGCCCGTGCGTGACCGACGGCGTGAGCAGATGCGTGGAGCCGCCGGCCACCGCGACGTGCGGGATGCCGAGCACCTCCGCGGCCAGGTAGCCGCCCATCTCCTCGCCCTCGCGGACGATCAGGTCCGGCCGCCACTGCCGGGCGATCGCGAGGATGTCGCGGGCCGCCCGCAGCGCCGGCGCGCCCAGGATGCAGTCGACCAGTCCGTCCTCGTACATCTCCTGGTCGCCGGCCCACAGCCCGGGCGCGATCGCGGCGACGCAGTCGGGGTCGAGGGCCCAGTCGAAGCCCGCGGGGAAGAACGCGAGGCCGTAGCTCTCGCTCTCGCCGCGCATCGACTCGTCGTCGGCGACGGCCACGGTGTGCCCGGCCCGCAGCGCCGCCTGGGCCAGGGGGATCAGCAGCCGCAGATGCGACTTGCCCGCATGGGCGGTGAACAGGATGCGCACGGCGGATCTCCGAGTGATCGGTGAGTGATCGGTGGGGGGTCGAGGGTTCGGGGTGGCAGGCGCAGTCCGCCCGCTCTCCGGTCGTGCACCACAGCGTGCCGACACCCTCTCGGACCGCACTCGCAGCCCGCTCGCACGGCACTCGAGCCCCGCTCGAGTCCCGTTGGAGCGGGCCTTCTCCGCTCGTTCCCCTCCCGGACTCCAGTGCGCTTCGAGAGCCGGAGCCGACCTTGGGCGCATGCCGAAACGTCCGAGTGCCGAGCCGGAGGAGTAGCTGGATGCGCTGGAGAGAGATCTATGTCGCCGGACTCGGCAGCTGGCTGCCCGAACCGGTGCCGGTCGGCGAGTGCGTCGCGGCCGGCGAGTGCGGCCAGGAGTGGATCGACGACTTCGGGTACGAGTCCGTCCGCATCGCCCGTGAGGCCGCGGGGGAGACCTGGACCGCGCCGCCGGAGATGGCGGTCGCCGCCGGCCGCGCCGCCCACGAGCGCTCCGGGCTCGCCAAGTCGGCGTACTCCCTGCTGCTGCACGGCAGCACCTGGTTCCAGGGCCTGGACATCTGGCCCGCCGCCTCCTACGTCGCCGCCCGCACCGTCGGCAAGGCCGTCCCCGCCCTCGACGTGCAGCAGCGCTGCAACGTCGGCATCAGCGCCCTCGACCTCGCTGCCGCCCACCTGAGCGCGGGATACGGCACCGGCAGCGCGGTCATGGTCACCACCGCCGACCGCTTCGGCGGCCCCGGCGCGAACCGCTGGCACCTGAGGCACGGCAACGCCTACGCCGACGGCGGCACCGCGACCGTCCTGTCCACCGAGGGCGGCTTCGCCCGGCTGCTCGCCACCGCCACCGTCGCCGACAACGGTCTGGAGCCGATGGCCCGCGGCGACGAGCCCTTCCGGCCGGTCTCCCGCGCCGCCGAACGGCAGATCGACCTGACCGCGCGCGGCGACGCCCACAAGGCGGTCAGCGACGAGACCCTCACCAACATCCGCTTCGGCAAGGTGATGCAGGAGGCCAAGCAGGCCGTCCTGGACGACGCCGGGCTCGGCATCGAGGACATCGCGTATGTCGTCATCCCCTCGACCGGGCGGATCCAGGGTCCCTTCCAGATCCACCATCTGCTCGGCGTCGACGAGGACCGCACCACCTGGGAGTTCGCCCGCCGCAGCGGCCACATCGGCGCCGGCGACTGGGCCGCCGGCCTCGAACACCTCCTGCTCACCGGCGAGGTGAGCGCGGGCGACCACGTGATGCTCTACGGCGGCGGCGCCGGCTACACCCTCACCACGGCCGTCCTGGAGATCCTCGCCGTCCCCGACTGGGCCAGGTCCTGACCCGCCCTGCCCGTGAACCACCCATCCATCCCAAGGAGTTGGCACACCCCATGGAGATCGTCGGCAGGGGATTCCTGGCCGGGCACCTGGCGGGCATCAGCGACCACCACCCCGACGTGGTGGCGCTCGCCGCCGGTGTCTCGGCCGCCGGAGACATCCCGCCCGAGCAGTACACGAGGGAGTCGGCCCGGCTGTACGAGACGCTGCGGTACTGCGAGAAGCACGGCAAGCGCCTGGTGTTCTTCTCCACCGCGTCCGCCGGCATGTACTCGGTGCCCGACGCCCTGCCCGGCCGCGAGGACGGACCCGTCTACCCGGCCACGCCCTACGGCCGCCACAAGCTCTCCCTCGAAGCCGTCGTCAAGTCCTCCGACGTGGAGTACCTGATCCTGCGCCTGTCCCACGTGGTCGGCTTCCACCAGCCGCCGCACCAGCTGCTGCCCGCACTGGTACGGCAGCTGACCGGCGGCCGCATCCAGGTGCACCGCGGCGCCCAGCGCGACCTCATCGACGTCGAGGACGTCGTCAAGATCGTCCACACGCTGCTCGTCGACGGCCGCACCCGTGACGTCGTCAACGTCGCCTCCGGGCACGCCCCGCGCATCGAGGACGTCGTCGCGCACATGGAGCAACTCCTCGGCACCGACGCCGAGAAGACCTACGTCCAGGCGTCCGGCGCCCAGCCCGTCTCCATCGACAAGCTCTGCCGGCTCGTACCGACCGTGTACGGCCTCGGCTTCGGACCCGACTACTACCGGGACGTGCTCGACAAGTACGTGCACGCCTATGTGCAGCAGCTGGTCTGACACCCCATCAATTGAACTGAAAGGCAAGGAAACATGACCGACAACGCCCCAGTCGTCGCCGTCGCCCACTTCGTGCTCAAGGACAAGCACAAGGCGAAGGGCGCCGAGTTCGAGAAGGCGTACCAGACGTACAAGGAGGCCGTCTCGCAGCGCGAGGGCCTGCTGCGCACCGCCCTGCTGCGGGGCATCTCCTCGCCCGACTCCTTCGTCATCCTCACCTGGTGGCGGGACGCCGAGACGCACCGCACGGTCGTCGGCGACTGGCAGTTCTTCACCGCCGTCAGCAGCCGCTTCGTCTACCTCGCCTCGATCACCAGCGTGCACGGCCCGGTGCTGGCCGGCGAGAGCGCCGCGGACGGCGTGGGCGGCGGCGCGGCCCCCGCGGCCGACGCCGCGGTCGCGCTGACCACGTTCACGCTGCGCGAGGGCGCCGACCAGCAGGCCTTCGAGGCGGCCTTCCTCGGTCACGTCACCTTCGTGAAGGCCAACGAGGGCTTCCTCACCCACCAGCTGGTCCACTCCGACCGCGAGTCCGGCAGCTACGTCAACATCGGCTGGTGGACCGGCCCGCAGGCCTACGCGCCGGTCCTGAAGAGCCCGGAGATGGCGGCCGACGCCAAGCGCATGGCCGAGCACGCGGAGGTCCAGGGCGGGCTGTACGCCGTGGTCGTCGACACGGCCCGCGAGCAGGCGCTGGCGGCTTGAGGGACGACGAAGGGGGCCGGGTCCTTTTCCAGGACCCGGCCCCCTTTCGTGTGCCCGCCGCCGATGACGCAGGCGCCGCGGCTACAGCGCGAACAGCTCCTCCGCCACCCGGATCGACGGATTGCCGTAGGCGATGGTGCGCAGGATCTTCCGGTACAGCGGGGTGCGCTGCACCACCCCGGCCAGCCGGGGCCGCACCTTGGTGGCGAACGTGCCGGTCGACAGCATCGCCTTGCTCTGCATGGCCTGCAGCCGCATCATCGCCGCGATGTCGGGCGCCCGCAGCTCCTCGAAGCGGGACAGGAACGCGCCGGAGGCGTCGCCGCGGCGCACCGACTCCACCAGCAGGGGGTGCAGCACCACGGCGTCCTGCACGGCCAGGTTGATGCCCTGTGCGCCGATCGGGCTGTGGGTGTGCGCGGCGTCCCCGATGAGCACCAGCCCGTCGGTCGCCCAGCGTTCGGCGCGCCCGGAGAACACGTCCAGCAGGCTCAGGTCGCGCAGCGAGGTGATCTGGTCGTCGATGAGCTCCGCGTACGCCGGAACCGCCTTCGCCAGCTGGGACTTGAGGTGCCCGAGGCCGTTGCTCGCGACCTCCTGGTAGCCCTTGTGCGGCAGGGTCCAGCCGATCTGCACCTTGTCCGGCCACGACCCGTACACCAGCACCGGGCTGGTGCCGGCGCCCCGGAACACGCGTACGTCGTGCCCGTCCTCGCGCTGTTCGCCGCGCAGTTTGAACCAGAGCACGTCCTGGTCGAAGGCCTCGCTGCGGCCCGCCTCGATCCCGGCGAGCCGCCGCACCTTGGAGAACCGCCCGTCGGCACCCACGACGACCTTCGCGAAGAAGGCGTACCCGTCGCCGCTCACCCCGGTCACCCGCTCGTCCTCGTCACGGATCAGCGTGCCGACCCGGCAGCCGTCGACGTACCGGAAACCGGTGAACTTCCCGCAGTGCAGCAGGAGTTCGGTCAGCAGGTGGGACTGGGGGATGGACAGCAGATGGTTGTACGGGGCGGGCAGCGAGCGGTAGTCGATGTCGAGCAGCACCCGGTCCTGCTCCAGCAGCCGGAAGCGGGAGTGCTCGTGGCAGCCGCGCGCCCGCGCGTTCTCCAGCACGCCCAACTCGTCCAGGATCTTCATCGCGCCGGGCTGCAGGATCTCCCCGCGGAACTCCCGCTGGTGCGAACGCGACCGCTCCACCACGCTCACCGTCAGCCCCGACCTGAGCAGCAGCAGCGCCAGGGTGAGCCCGGCGGGCCCGGCCCCGACGATGCAGACGTCCGACTCGACCTCCTCGACGTCCGGCCGCCCGCTCATCGCACACCCGCCGTCGCCAGCGCCTCGCGCACCCCGGCCTCCGCGAGCCGCCGCACCCGCTCGTGCTCGCGCGTCGCCACGGCCAGCACATCGGCGCCCACCCGCACCCCGCCGGCCTCCTCCCGCAGCTGCCAGCGCCGCCGGTACAGGTCCGCGGGCCCGGGAGGCGACAGCAGTTTCTGTACGAGGACGTGGTCGCCGTGCGCGATCTGCACCGTCGGCCCCTCGGAGGTCTCGCCGAACCAGGCGTCGCCGTCCCCGGCGGGCAGCGCGGACAGCAGCCGGGCCCGGACCCCGGCGAGCGAGCCGCCGGTGACGAGCACCTCCGACTTGGCGCGGATCACGTCCGTGGTGAGCGAAGTGGCGCTCTCCGTCTGCGACTTGAGCGTACGCATCTGCAGCGCGCCGTGCCGGTCCAGTTCACCGGCGGTCTCGTCCGGGTCGGCGTCGGTGGTGAACCAGTGCCCGGACTCCACCCGGCAGCCACCGTCCTCGCGCGGCAGGAAGTCCCAGGTGCCGCCCAGTCGCCCGATCGGGCCGACCGAGCCCTGCTGCTCGAAGACCATGCGGCGGGCCGTCGGGTCCAGGGTGCGCCTCGACGTCCAGATACGCAGTCCGCTGCCGTCTGGGCGCACCGCCCAGAACTTCACCTCGTCGTCCGCGCCCTCGCGCTTCAGCACCTCGGTGTGCGCGATCCAGGGGTAGAGCACGGGCCAGCCCTCGATGCCGGTCAGCGCCCGGTAGACGGTCTCGGCGGGGGCGTCGACGTCGACGGTGGCGCGGGTGCGGTGGACCTGCCGGTCGGTACCGGCGGCCACGGTCGCTTGAGTCATGACGGACCTCTCAACTGGCTTTCTGGGACAGGGATTTGGCGCGCAGCATCCGACTGAGGGTGAGCGCGGGGTCGCGGACCACGACCGGGGCCAGTGCCGCGTCGACCCGGTGCAGCAGCTCCGGGTCGAGCGCGGTCTCAAGAGCCGCGAGATTGCGGCCGATCTGCTCGGGCGCGGACGCCCCGATGACCGCGGTGGCGACGGACTCGCCGCGCAGCACCCAGGCGAGGGCGAGCTGCGGCAGCGTCACCCCGGCCTGCTCGGCCAGGTCCGCGGCCGCTGCGACGGCGGTCAGCACCTCGTCGGACATGAAGTTGAACCGCCGCATGGAGACCTCGCCGCCCTGCGCGGCCACCGCACGCGAACCGGCCGGAGGCTGCTGCCGCGGCCGGTACTTGCCGGTCAGCACGCCTCCGGCCAGCGGTGACCACACCATCTGCCCGACGCCGAGCGCGGTGCAGGCGGGAACCACCTCGGCCTCGATCACCCGCCACAGCAGGTTGTACTGCGGCTGGTCGGAGACCAGGGGTACGCCCAGCTCGCGGGCGAGCGCGGCGGCTTGTTCGATCTCGTCGGCGGCCCACTCGGAGACGCCGATGTACCGCACCTTCCCGGCGTGCACGGCAGCCGCGAAGGCCCGCACGGTGTCCTCCAGCGGGGTGGTGTCGTCGTACAGATGCGCCTGGTACAGGTCGATGTGCCCGGTGCCGAGCCGTCGTAGTGAGGCGTCCAGGCTGGTGGCGATCCGGGTGGGGGAGAGCGCGCCGGGGCCGGGACCGCCGCCTCTGCCCACCTTGGTGCAGACGACGACGGAGTCCCGGTCCACGCCGCGCAGCGCGCGGCCGAGCAGTTCCTCGGCGCGGCCGTCGGCGTAGGCGTCGGCGGTGTCGAAGGTGTTGATGCCCGCGTCCAGCGCGGCGTGCACGCAGGCCAGGGCGTTCGGGTCGGCGAGCTGGTTGCCGGCGGTCAGCGAGTTGCCGAACGCGATCCGGCTGACCACCGGCCCGTCCGCGCCGAGTCGGCGGTACTGCATGCGGTCCTCCTGTTCAGGCCCCGGTGGGGGAGAGTTCGGCGCGGTTGCCGGCGATCGGGCGGGCGGGCACGGTGCGCTCCACGAAGGGGGCGCGGGCGGCGGCCGCCTGCCCGGCGGAGCGCCAGCGGGTCAGGGCGGTGAAGCCGCCGGGGCGGGCGAACAGCGACTTGGCGACGTCGGCGGAGACGAAGCCGTCGGCCTCGGCGTAACTGCCGTAGGCTCCCGGGTCGTTGTCGGCGAAGAACTCGACGACCAGGTGATCGCCCTCGCGCGCGCTCGCGCCGTCGAGACGCAGTACTCCCATCGACGGGTCGGCGACCACGTCCACGATCTTGTGGAACTCCTCGGCGTGCTCCTTGAACGTGTCGCTCGCGAGCACCGCCTGGAAGTCCTCGGGCCGCTCCCACCAGCCGAAGTTGACGTACACCTCGGGCTGTTCGGTGGAGCGCACCGCCTGGTGGGCGACGAACCCGGGACGGCTGCGCATCCACTCCACGTGGGCCAGGAAGCGCTCCTCGAAGTCCTCGGCGTCGGCGGGGTTCTTCAGGGTGAAGGTGTTGATGACGGTGAAGCTCATGACGGTCCCTTCCGGGCTCAGGCGGGCTGACGGCTGGTCAACTGCTCGGCCAGCAGCCGCCGTTGGATCTTTCCGTTGCCGGAGCGCGGGATGGCGTCGAGCGTCACCGCGTCCCGGATGTGCTGGTAGTAGGGCAGTTCGTCGTTGACGGCGGACACCACGTCCCGCAGGTCCGACGGGTCTTCGAGTACGACCAGTGCCCCCGCGACCGCGCCGTGCCCGGCGTCCGGCAGCTCGACCACGACCGCGTCCCTGACGCCCGGCTGCCGGAGCAGGACGCGCTCGACCTCGGAGGGTGCGACGAGGAAGTTGTCGCACTTGAAGACGTCCTTGAGCCGGTCCACCAGGAACAGCCGCCCGTCCTCGTCGACGCGCCCCACGTCCCCGGTGCTCAGCCAGCCGTCCGGCTCCAGCCCCGTGCCGGCGGGCCCGCCGAGGTAGCCCTGCATGACCTGCGGCCCGCGCAGCTGCACCTCGCCCACCGAACCGGCGGGCAGCACGGCCCGGCTGTCGATGTCCACGACCCGGCACTCGGTCCCCGCCACGGGCCGCCCCACCGAACCGTGCACCGGCCGCTCGGGGTCGTCGCTGTGCGTCAGCGGGGCCGTCTCGGCGAGCCCGTACCCCTGGAACACGGGAATCCCGAACCGCTTCGACAGCCGCCGCGCCGCGGCCACCGGCAGGGCGGAACCGCCCGACGCGATCCGCTGCAATGTGCGTACGGAGATGCTGTCCAGGTCCGGATCGGCCGCGAGCCGCGCCAGCCGCACCGGCAGGCTGTAGAAGATCGTCGCCTTGTGCCGGTTGGCGGTCATCAGCGCCGCGTACGGCTCCGGCGCCGCGCACAGCACCTGCGTGGCGCCCGCCGCGATCGCCGAGTTGAGGTGCATCGGGTGGTACGTCGGCAGGTGGTTGAGGGCGACGGTGTCTGCGTCGAGGCGATGCGCGTCGGCGATCTGTGCGGCGTTCACCACGACGTTGCGGTGACTGAGCCGCACCGCCTTCGGGCGGCCGGTCGTACCGCTGGTGAACTGCAGGACGGCGGTGTCGGCGGGCCCGGTGCCGGGTTCGGCGGGGGCTTCGGCGCTCTCGGGCAGCGCGCCGATCCGCAGCACCTCCCGCAGCGCGGGCAGCCGGTCCCGCACGCCCGCGAGCCGGGTCTCGAGTGCCGCGTCCACGACGGCGACGGTGGCACCGCTGAGCGTCAGCACGTGCAGCAGGTCCTCCTCGCGCAGCAGCGGGTTGACCACCGCGACGGTCCGCCCGGCGCGCGCGGCGGCGTAGTAGGCGACGGCGAAGTCGGGGTGCAGCGAGGAGGCGACGGCCACGACCTCCCCGGTACCGGTCAGGCTCTGCAGCGCGGCGGCGACGGATCCGACGCGGGCGTCGAGCGCCGCGTAGTCCAGCTCCGCGCCGTCGGCGACGATCGCCCGCCGCCCGGGGTGGGCGACGGCGGCACGCGCGAGCAACTGGTCGATTCGGTCGGGCAGTTCGTACGGCAGATGGTTCCGGAGCTCAGTCACGGAGCGCCTCCGCGTGGGCCCTGGCCAGCTTGAGCGTGTTGGTGCTGTTGGTGCTGAGCGCCCTGTGGACGTACTCACGGGCGTCGGCGACCGTCCTGCCCGCGCCGAGGATCGGCTCCACGGCGGACGGCTTCAGGGTGACCGTGTGCCGGGAGGTGACCGCCACGCCGTCCGCGACGGGTCGGATCGTCCAGGCGCCGGTGTGCGCGGTCATCAGGCCGGGCACGGCGGTCTGCTTGTAGACGATGCGGTCGGGCCCGAACACGATCCGCACGGACTCGGTGGTGTGCGTGGAGCCGTCGCGGGCGCTGGTGTCCATCGCCATGATCTGCACGCCCGGCTCGTCCTCGGTGAGGTCCAGGCGGGCCACGTGCGGCAGCCGCTCGGGCCACAGGTCGGCACGGTTGAGGAAGTCGAAGACGTCGGCGCCGTCGGCCGCCATCTCCACGGTGTCCTCGAAGGAGAAGACCAGCTCGTCCAACTCCCGGTACTGCTCGGCGAGTTCCTTGATGTTGTTCAGCTCGGCCGCGCTGTTGCGGTCCACGGCCGCCGTGATCCACTCGACGCCGGCCGGGTCGTCGTCGACGGCGGCGAAGTCGTGGTGCAGTTCCAGCAGCGAGGAGTTCGCGTCGACGGGGGAGACCACCCAGGTGCCGCCCATCGCGGCGACCGGCGGCGCGGAGACCTCCTGACGGAAGTCGATGCGCAGCGCTTCCGGGTCCAGGGTGCGGCGCGAGACCCAGTTCTTGACCGCGCCGTTCGCGAACGCCCAGATGTGGATCCGCTCGCTGCCCTCGTCCTGCTCCAGGTGCTCGACGTGCACGTTGGGGGCGAAGTACTGGGGCCACTTGGTGACGTCGGCGACGATCCCGTACACGACCTCGGCGGGCGCGGCGACGGCGATGCTGTGCAGGGTGCGGTGCGGTGTGGTCACGGACACGGTTGAACTTCCTTTGCTGAAAAGGGTGTTGGGTGATCAGAAGTTGCCGAGGCCGCCGCAGACGTTGAGGGCCTGCGCGGTGATCGAGGCGGCGGTGTCGGAGGCCAGGTAGCCGACCAGTCCGGCCACCTCCTCGGGTGTGGAGTAGCGGCCGAGCGGGATCTTGGCCTGGAACTTCTCGAGGATGGCGGCCTCGGAGGTGTCGTAGGCGGCGGCGTAACCGGCGCGCACGCGCTGCGCCATCGGCGTCTCGACATAGCCCGGGCAGACCGCGTTGACGGTGATGCCGGTCGGGGCGAGCTCGTTGCCGAGGGCCTTGGTGAAGCCGACCACGCCGTGCTTGGAGGCGGAGTAGGGGGCGCCGAGCACCACGCCCTGTTTGCCGGCGGTGGAGGCGACGTTGATGATCCGGCCCCAGCCGCGCTCGCGCATGCCGCCCTGGTTCAGCACCTCGCGGGTGGCGAGGAAGACCGAGGTGAGGTTGGTGGCGATGACGTCGTCCCACAGCTCGTCGGCGATGTCGGCGGTCACCCCGCCGCCGCTGCGGCCCGCGTTGTTGACCAGTACGTCGATACGGCCGTACGCGGTCACGGCGGCGCCCACCAGCGCCTTCACCGAGGCGCCGTCGCGCACGTCGGCGACGGTGCCGGCGGCCTCGTAACCCTCCTCGCGCAACTGCTTCACGGTCAGCTGGACGGACTCCTCACTGCGGGCGCAGATGAAGACGGCGTACCCGGCCTCGGCGAGGGTGCGGGCGGCCGCCAGGCCGATGCCGCTGGTGGCGCCGGTGATCAGCGCGGCCCTGCGGTCCTTGTGCTCCTGCGTCATGGGGTCTCTCCTCGGACGTGTCGCGTATCGCTGTCGATGCGCCCCAAAGTGCCGAGCCGCACTCGAACGGGTGTCGAGCACCGGTGGATGGCGGCGGCTCCAGAAACCCCCGACCCGACCCCGACCGGACTTCGAGCCGGTGCGGCGACCGTGGGAGGCGTCAAAAGGAGCCATCGGGAGAGGACCCGTATGACCGTCACCGAGCTGCCGCAGTCCGCAACGGCCGGGCTGTACCAGGAGATCCAGCAGTTCTATGCCCGGCAGATGCACCTGCTCGACGACGGCCGGGTCGAGGAGTGGGCCGGGACCTTCACCGAGGACGGCGTCTTCGCGGCCAACGCCCAGCCCGTCCCGGCGGCCGGCCGCCCCGCCATCACCGAGGCCGCCGCCAAGGCCACCGAGGCGTACGCGGAGGCCGGCGTCCAGCGCCGCCACTGGCTCGGCATGGTGTCGGTCGAGTCCGCCACCGCGTCGGCCGTCACGGCCCGCTGCTACGCCCTGGTCATCGAGACCCCGCGCGGCGGCCGCCCCGAGATCAAGGCCAGTACCCTCTGCGAGGACCGCATCGTCCGCGTCGACGGGACCTGGCAGATCCAGGACCGTCGGATCACCCGCGACGACCTCATCTGACCACCCCCCAGGGCCGACCCGTGTCGGCCCACCCCGACAGTGCCCGCACGCGAATCCCCCGGCGTGCGGGCACTGTCGTATGCCTGCCGGACCGGAGGTGCGAACCCGCACGCGCCGAAGGCCGCCGCACCCCCGAGGGAGTGGGCGGCCGTCGGCCGAGCCGTGCGCTCAGGCGGCCTTCGCCACCGGTGCTGCCCCCAGCTGCTCGTTGATGAACTCCAGCAGCAGGCGCGGTGTCGTCGCCTCGGCCACCGTGTCGTCGGAGAGCTGGATGTCGTAGTCGCGCTCGATGACTCCGGTGACCTGGAGGACGGCCAGCGAGTCGTAGCCGAGCTCGTCGAAGGGGACGTCGAGGACGTCGCCGTCGAGGTCGACGCCTTCGTCGACGCCGGCGCAGTCGCGCAGGAGGGTGGTGAGTTCTTTGAGGTTCATGGAAGTCGCCTTTCTGGTGGAGGAGTTCAGTCGTCTGCCGTGATCACGGCCGCGGCGTTGAAGCCGCCCCGGCCGCGCGCCAGCACCAGCGCCGTGCGGACCGGGCCGCGCCGCGCCTCGGTGACCAGGTCGAGGGCGTAACCCGCGGCCGGCGCCGGGACATTGACGGTGGGCGGGATCACCGCGTCCCGCACCGACAGCAGCGCCGCCGCCAGGTCGAGGGAGGCGCCGCCCGCCAGCAGCCGGCCGGTCATCGTCTTGGGGGCGGTCACCGGCACGCCGTGCGCCCCGAACAGCGCGGTGAGGGCGTCAGCCTCCTGCCGGTCCAGCTCGGGCACCCCGGCCGCGTCGGCGAACACGACGTCGACCGCGGAGGGCGCCAACGAGGCTTCGTCCAGGGCCAGTTCGGCGGCCCGTCGCAGGCCCGGCGCACCGCCCTTCCCGGGCGCCGGGTCGAACGTCGCCGCGTACCCGGCGAGCCGCCCGTACACCCGCGCCCCGCGCGCCCGTGCCGCCTCCGCGTCCTCCAGTACGAGGATCGCGCCGCCCTCTCCGACGACGTACCCGCCGGCCTCGGCGTCGAAGGGGAGGTAGGCCCGGGCCGGGTCCGCGACCGTGCTCATGCGGCCGCCCGCGAGCTGCGCGGTCCAGCCCCACGGGCAGATCGCGCCGTCCACCCCGCCGGTGACGATCAGTCTGCTGCCCTTGCGCAGCTGCCGCCGCGCCTGGGCGACCGCGTCGATGCCGCCCGCCTGCTCGGTGACCAGGACGCCGCTCGGCCCGCGCAGCCCGTGCCGGATGGAGATCTGGCCGGTGTTGACGGCGTAGAACCAGGCGTACGACTGGTACGCGCTGACGTACTGGCCGCCCTTGCTCCACAGCGCCTGCAGCTCGCGCTGCCCGTACTCGAAGCCGCCCGCCGAGGCCGCGGTGACCACTCCGGCGGAGTACGGCGGCAGCTCGTCCGGGGCGGCGCCGCTGTCCTCGACGGCCTCCTTGGCCGCGGTGAGCGCGAGGCGCGTCATGTGGTCGGTCGCGGGCAGCAGACGGTTGGGGACGTGCGCGGCGGGGTCGAAGTCGGGTACCTCTCCGGCGAGTCGGGCCGGGTAGCCCGACGCGTCGAAGCGGGAGACCGGGCGGATGCCGCTCCGGCCCTCCAGCGTCGCCCGCCACCATGCCTGCGTACCGAGGCCGTTGGGCGCGGCGACGCCGATGCCGGTGAAGACGGCGGTCGCGGTGCGGGTCGGCAGTGCGGTGGTCATGCGGCCGTACCTTCCTTCGTACGGCCCGGTCGCCCGGGCCTGGTGAGCACGATCGCGCTCTGGAAGCCGCCGAACCCGCTGCCCACGCTGAGCACCGTGTCGATCTCCTTCTCGCGCGCCGTGACCGGTGTGTAGTCGAGGTCGCACTTGGGGTCGGCCTCGTGCAGATTGGCGGTGGGCGGCACCACGCCGTGCTCGATGGCGAGCGCGGACGCGGCGATCTCCAGCGAGCCGATCGCGCCCAGCGAGTGCCCGATCATCGACTTGATCGAGGAGACGGGCGTGTCGTACGCGTGCTCGCCGAGGCTCCGCTTGAAGGCGGCCGTCTCGTGCCGGTCGTTCTGCAGCGTGCCCGAGCCGTGCGCGTTGATGTAGTCGACGTCGGTGCCGGGGATGCCGGCTTCGGCGAGCGCGACCGTGATCGCCTCCGCCATCTCGGCGCCGTCGGCCCGAAGTCCCGTCATGTGGTACGCGTTGGAGCGCGAGGCGAACCCGGCGATCTCCGCGTAGATGTGCGCACCGCGGGCGACGGCCTGCTCGTACTCCTCCAGCACGAAGACGGCCGAACCCTCGCCCAGGACAAAGCCGTTGCGCGACTTGTCGAAGGGGCGGGAGGCGGTCTCCGGTTCCTCGTTGCGGTTCGACGTCGCCTTGATGGCGTCGAAGCAGGCCACCGAGATCGGCGAGATCGGGGCCTCGGTGGCCCCTGCGACCATCACGTCGGCGCTGCCCTCGCGGATCAGCTCGACGGCGTGCCCGACGGAGTCGAGGCCGGAGGTGCAGCCGGTGGACACCACCGCCGTCGGCCCCTGCGCGCCGAACTCCCAGGCCACCTCGGCCGCGAACGAACTCGGCACGAAGTAGTCGTACAGATGCGGTACGGCCCGCTCGTGGTCGACCAGCCAGGCGGCGCCGTCGTCGCTGACGGCCGCGTACTCGTAGTCCAGGCCGGTGGTGGCGCCGACCGCGCTGCCGATGGTGACACCGGTGCGGAAGGGGTCCGCGGCGGCCATGTCGAGTCCGCTGTCCGCGACCGCCTCACGGGCGGCGACCAGCGCGAACTGGGCGGCCCGGTCCAGTCGTTGACCCTGTTCCTCGGTCAGCCCCTGGGCGACCGGGTCGAAGTCGACCTCGGCGGCGATGCGCGACCGGAACGCCGAGGCGTCGAAGAGCGAGATCGCCCGGGTCGCGGTGCGGCCCTCGGTCAGCAGGGACCAGTACTCCTTGGTGCCGACGCCCCCGGGGGCGACCACACCGATTCCGGTAATGACGACGCGTCGGCTCACCAGGCGTCACCTCTCTGATCGGTCGGCTGTTGCGACGAGTGTCGAGGGGCCGTCTTGACCGGCACTCGACTCGTCTTGGAACGGCTCCCGCAGCTCCTCGGCCACCTCGCGCAGCAGCCGCGGTACGGACGCCTCCCGTACGAAGAAGTGGCCGCCCGGCAGGGTCTGCAGCCGGAACTCGGCGTCCGTGTAGTCCGCCCACTCGGCCATGTCGGCCAGCGGGGAGATCGGGTCGTCCCGCCCGGCGAGCGCGATCAGCGGCGTACGCAGCCGTGTCCCCGCCCCGGCCCGGCACAGCGACTCCCCGAGCCGCAGGTCGTCCCGAAGCGCGGGCACCACCCGCCGCCGCCACAGCCCCACGTCCCGGCCCGTCGCCTCCGCCGGTACGGCGTCCAGGTCGACCAGCAGCTCCAGGAGTTGGACGTCGGGCAGGCCGAGGCTGCGCAGCAGCAGGTTGCGCAGATGCGGCGGCGGTACGGCGCCCACCACCACCCGGGCCGGCGGGTGCAGCCCGTCCTCCTCCAGCGCCAGCGTCAGCGCGTGCGCGACGAGACCGCCGAGGCTGTGTCCGTAGAGCAGATACGGCCGGTCCAGCAGCGGAAGGATCAACTCCCGTAGCTCGCCCATGAGTTCGGCGGCATCGGTGATGCGCGGCTCGCGCGAGCGGGGCCCGCGGCCGGGCAGCAGCACCGGCACCACCTCGGCGGCGTCGCCGAGTTCGCGCTGCCAGCGGGTGAAGGAGGAGATGCCGGCGCCCGCGTGGTGGAAGCAGAACAGCCAGGGTGCCGCCATCTCCGAGCTCGTACGCAGCCTCATGGCTCGATCAGGGCCACGGCCCGGGTCCAGCCCGCTCCCGCACCGGCGATCTTCACGGGGAAGCAGGACACCCGGAAGCCGTGCGCGGGCAGGGTGTCGAGGTTCGCGAGCCGCTCCACCTGGCAGTACTCGCGGCGCCGGCCGGCGAAGTGTGCGGGCCACAGCACCGAGCGGTCGCCGGTCTCCTGGAAGGTGCGGATCATGTGCCCGAAGGGAGCGTCCAGGCTCCAGGCGTCGGTGCCGATGACCCGGACGCCGAGGTCGAGGAGGTGGTCGGTGGCGGGACCGTCGAGCCCCGCGAAGTCGGTGAAGTAGCGGGGCGTACCGGCGAATTGGGACGCGCCCGTGTGCAGCAGCACGATGTCCAGGGGCCGCGGCACATACCCGGCGTCGGCGATCGCCTTCTCCAGCCGCTCGACGCCGATGGCCCCGATGCCGACGTCGGAGACGTCCAGCACCACCGCCGGGCGCAGGAACCAGTCGAGCGGCATCTCGTCGATGTTGCGCGGCCGACCGTACTCACCGACCGAGCCGTAGTGCGAGGGCGCGTCCACATGGGTGCCGGTGTGGCTGGTCAGGGTGAGCGTGTCCAGCGACAGCAGCTCACCGCCGGGCAGGTCGGCGGGGTCGAAGTCGAGGCCGAAGTGCTCCTTCATCTCCGCCGCCATGTGCCGGGCCCCCTCGGCGGGCGTCATGATCTCGTGCACGATCGGGTCCGGCTCCCACCCGGCCGCGTCCACGGCGGACGACAGGTCGATGACTCGCAAGGTGAACCCCCAGGTTCGGTAGGAGAGTTGCGGGTGCACGGTGCGGCCGGACGCTGGAGGACCGGTCGAGCACGACAAGCGCCGGACCCCGCCCCCTCGTGAAGGGCGGGGTCCGGCGCGGGTGCGTGCCTGGTGGTTCAGGCGGCGAAAAGGTCCAGCGTGCGGCGGCCCCCCGAGGTCGCCGCGTCCAGGGAAGGGTCCCCGGCGAGCACCGCGTGGTGCAGCTGCTGCAGCCGCACGGACGGGTCCAGGCCCAGCTCGTCGGCGAGGCCGCGCCGCAGGTTCTGGTACACGTCCAGTGCCTGCCACTGCCGCCCCGAGCGGTACAGCGCCACCATGCAC
This sequence comes from Streptomyces sp. NPDC047043, assembly GCF_040644055.1. Lineage (NCBI taxonomy): Bacteria > Bacillati > Actinomycetota > Actinomycetes > Kitasatosporales > Streptomycetaceae > Streptomyces > Streptomyces sp. NPDC047043. The sequence goes on along the minus strand of NZ_JBEYVO010000018.1, from coordinate 189,116 downwards.
TGGGCGTGCAGCCCCTCGTGCAGCGGATGACGTGCCGTCAGGGAGGTGAGTTCCGCGAGCAGTTGCATGTGCCGGCCGAGCCGGAGGTCGCAGTCGATGCGCTGTTCCAGCACCTCGAGCCGGCTCTCCTCGAGACGCACCAGCTCGATCTCCAGCAGCGGACCGAGCCGTACGTCGACCAGGGCCGGCCCGCGCCACATGGCGAGCGCGTCCCGGTACAGCGCGGCGGCCGTGGTGTCGTCGCCGCGGTCGGCTTCGGCCCGGGCGGTCGCCACGAGCCGGTCGTACTCGTGCACGTCCACCGAGCCGGGCTGCACCTCGAGCAGGTAGCCGCCGTGCCGGGTCGCCAGCACCTCCCGGGCGCCGTAGGGGCTGTCGGGCCCGAGCGCCTTCCCGATCAGGCGGCGCAGCTGGAGGATGTAGGTCTGCAGCGTGGTCAGGGCGCTGCGGGGCATGTCGCCGCCCCAGATCTCCTCCATCAGCGTCGGCACGGGCACGACCTGGTTCGCGTACACGGACAGCAGGGCCAGGATCTGCCGGGGCTTGCCGGCGCTGGGGACGATCGATGTGCCACCTGTTTCGGCCATGAGTGGGCCGAGCACCTTGATCTCCATCGTGGGTTCCTCCGGGGTTGGATCCGCCGGACCTCCCCGTCGTATCGGGCCCGGCTGCAACACCATCCGAAGCTCTCATCGGGCCGTGTTTCCGGCCAGTGCCGTCCTCCTGAACCCGGCATGCGGCTGTCCCTGTGACGAGTGTGAAAGTTTCATGCCCATCCGGTGACCGTGGCACTGGGGAGGGGCGGATTCCGGCGGCAGTGTTCTCCACGTCGGCCCGACCGGAACACAAGCGCCGAGGGGATCACACCCCGCCGCCGGACGCACCGACGAGTCCACCGACCAACCCACTGACCAAGGGATGGAAGACCATGACGGGGAACACGTTTGCCGCTGCCGCCGCCCAGGACGACCTGGTGATCGAGGAGTTCGGCCGGAGCACGACGGCGTACCAGGCACCGCTGATGACCCACATCTGCAGCGTGACCGTGCTGCCGGCCGCCGCCGACGCCGCTTCGTACAACGCCTGATGACGGCCGTCGAGTCCGCCGCCCCGCTGCTGGGGTTCAAGCCGCACCTGCGGGTCGAGCAGGTGCCCGGTGAAGCGGTGTACCTGATCTCGGACCAGCGGGTGACCGCACTGCACGGCGAGCAGATAGCCCGCCTGGCGCCGCTCCTCGACGGCACCCGCCCGCTGGACCGCATCGCCCGCGACGCCGCGGACGCCCTGCCGCCCGGACAGGCCGCCCATCTGGTGCACCGCCTCGAGGACGCGGGCCTGCTGACCACCCGCGACCACGCGCCCACCCCGGGCGAGGCCGCCGAGCAGGCGTACTGGGAGGCGGCCGGCCTCGACGGATCCGCGGCGGCGGAGGGCCGCGGATCCGGAACGGTCGGTGCGGTCTCGGTAGGCAGCACGCCGGCACGGGAGTTGGCCGCGGTGCTGCGGGCGGCGGGCCTGACGGTCCCGGACGAGGCGGAAGCCTCCGCCGGCTCCCTCACCGCCGGCGAGGCTCCCGCCGGCACCCTCACCGTCGTCGCCTGCGACGACTACCTCGACCCCGCGCTCGCGGTCGTCGACGCCGAGCACCGGGCGGCCGGGCGGCGCTGGCTGCCGGTGCGGACCGAGGGCACCGAGCAGTGGATCGGCCCCTTCTTCGGCGACCCGGACGGGCCCTGCTGGGCCTGTCTCGCCGAACGGCTGTGGCGCTCCCGGCCGGTGGAGGCGCACGTCCAGCGGATGCTGGGCCGCTCGGGCCCGGTGCCCCGGCCCTCGTGCGGTCTGCCCGCCGCGCGTCTCGCCGCGCTGCAGACCGCCGCCCTGGAAGCCGCCAAGTGGCTCTCCGGCTTCCGGCACCCCAGCCAGCTCGCCCTGCGCACCCTCGACGGCCTCACCCTCAATGCCGCCCTGCATCCGGTACGGCGCCGCCCGCAGTGCCCGACCTGCGGCGAGCCCGGCACGGCGGCGGCCCAGGTGCAGGCCCCGGTGACGCTGCGCTCCCGCATCAAGAACGACACCACGGGCGGCGGCCACCGCAGCCTCACCCCACGGCAGTTGCTGGGCCGCTTCGGCCACCACCTCGACCCGGTGACCGGTCTGGTCCGGGAGATCCGCCGGGACATGCGCGGCCCGGAGTTCTTCCACTCCTACTGCGCCGGCACCAACCCCGCGGCGGGCCAGGGCCTCGGCGCCCTCAGGGCCGGCCTGCGCAGCAGCTGCGGCGGCAAGGGCACGACCGCGCTGCAGGCCGAGGTGGGCGCGTTGGCCGAGGCCCTCGAACGGCACAGCGGCCACCTGGAGGGCGGCGAGTCGGTCGTCACCGGCAGCTACCGCGACCTCGCCCCGGCCGCGATCCACCCGGACGCCGTCCAGCTCTACGACCCGCGCCAGCACACCGGCCGCGCCGACTGGAACGCCCGCCACAGCGGCTTCCAGTACGTCTGCGACCCCTTCGACGAGAACGCCGAGACGGGCTGGACCCCGCTGTGGTCCCTCACCGAGCAGCGGCACAGACTCCTGCCCACCTCGCTTCTCTACTACGGCGTCCCGCAGCCCCCGGGCCGCGTCTTCTGCCTGGCCAACTCCAACGGCACGGCCGCGGGCGGCACCCTGGAGGACGCCGTACTGCAAGGTTTCCTCGAACTGATAGAACGCGACGCCCTCGCCCTGTGGTGGTACAACCGCACCCGCCACCCCGCCGTCGACCTGGACGCCTTCGCCGACCCGTGGATCACCGAACTGCGGGGTGTGTACGCCTCGTTGGAGCGCGAGGTGTGGGTCCTCGACCTCACCGCCGACCTCGGCATCCCGGTCCTCGCGGCCGTCTCCCGCCGCACCGACCGCGCCCCGGGCGAACCGGAGGAGATCATGTTCGGCTTCGGCGCCCACTTCGACACCCGTGTCGCCCTGCGCCGCGCCCTGACCGAGCTCAACCAGATGATGCCGCACGTCGTCGACGGCGTCGGAGCGAGGAGCAGCGCCGCCGACGACCCCGACGTCGGCCACTGGCTGCGCACGGCCACTGTCGCCGACCACCCCTACCTGCTGCCCGACGGCTCGACCCCCACCGGGCCCGGCACGCACCCGTACACTCCCCGCGAAGATCTGTGCGAGGACATCGAGACGGCCGTGGCCCTGCTGCGTACCCACGGCATGGAACTGCTCGTCCTGGACCAGACCCGCCCCGACGTCGGCCTCCCGGTGGTCCGCGTCGTGGTCCCCGGCCTGCGCCCGCACTGGGCCCGCTTCGCCCCCGGCCGCCTCTACGACGTCCCGGTACGGCTGGGCAGACGTACCGAACCGACCCGATACGAGGACCTCAACCCCGTACCGCTGTTCCTGTAGCGGCTCCCCACAGCCGCTGCCGCTCCACCCGATCCCCCCACACCCATCCACCCGGAAGGACCCTCATGCGCATCGACCGTCTCGCGGCCCCCGAACTCTCGGAGCTGTGGTCGCTGCGCGAGGACGTCACCGTCCGGTTCGACGGCGACGCCGCCCTGCTGCGCACGCCGTGGGGCCGCCGGTTCGTCCCGCGGCCCGCCCCCGCCGTCCGCGAGGCGCTGCGCCGGATGCTGCTCGGCCCGGTCTCGCTCGCCAACGTGGTGCCCGGCTTCCCCGGCTACGACGTGCCCGAGGAGCGCTGGGACGACGCCTCGCGCGAGGTCCTCGCCGTCCTCGACGCCCACCAGGACGTGGTCGTACGCCATCTCGCGGCCGGTGCCGCGCTGTGCCTGAGCGTGGTGCCCATGGCACCCGAGGCCCGCTTCAGCCTGCCGTCCGCCGAACCGGGCCCCGCCGCCCGGCTCCGGGACGACGTGGCCGTACGTGACGAAGGACGCACCACGGTCCTGTACGCCCCCCGGCTCCAGCACCGCCTCGAACTCCACGGCCCCGAGGCGGACCTGCTCCTGCAGCGGCTGCGCGGCCGCCACGACGACGGTGCCGCCCCGGCGCACCCCCCGCCGGCCGTCGCCAGCGCCGCCCGCTGCTACGCGGCCGCCGCCGGACTGCTCGCCGAGGGCGCGGCACCCGGCGGCGCGGCTGTGCGACGGATCGGGCAAGGGCTACTGATCAGGGACGATGATTCTTTATGATCCGGGCCTGGAACGTGCTGTGACCGAGCACCGTGATCCATGGGGGAATCTTGAGCACAATCACAGCCGGCCGCGCGGACGGAGACACCGTCCCGGCCGGCAGTCAGGAGCTACCGCCACGCAAGGCGATAGCCATCACGGCCGTCGTCCTCGTCGGCTTCTTCGTCATCGACGGCTCGTACGTCTGGGCCGAACATCCGCCCGCCTGGGAGCGCGTCGGCGCCCTGTCCGGTTTCGCCGGGATGCTGGTTCTGCAACTCGGCCACTCCTTCCCGCGGTTGTTCCCCTTTCTGACCCGCTACCGCTATGCGACCTGGGCCCTGCAGGGCCTGCTCGCCTATCTGCCCATCGCGGTGTTCGGGGTGGCGTGGGGCGGCATGACCGAGTTCCTCACGGCCTCCGCCGTGCTGGTCTTTCCCGCCGTGTTCGGCTGGCCGTTGTTCGGCCTGTGCGCGGCCGGGGAGATCGTGGTCTTCTACCACTACGGGCCGGGCTGGGCCGCCACCGCCTATGCCGCGGTCGAGGCCGTACTGATCCCGCTGATCGTGATCGGCCTCTCGCGAATGTCCGACATGATCGTCAAACTGCACCGTTCGCGCGCCGAGCTGTCCGAGCTGGCGGTCGCCGGTGAACGGCTGCGCTTCGCCCGGGACCTGCACGACGTGCTCGGCTTCAGCCTCTCGGCGATCTCCCTGAAGTGCGAACTGACCTATCGCCTGCTCGCCGACGCCTCCGCGAAGGCGCAGGACGAGCTCACGGAGATCCTGCACACCTCCCGCAAGGCACTGGCCGACGTGCGCTCGGTCAGCCGCGGCTACCGGGAGATGTCCCTGTCCGGGGAGGCCGACGCGGCCGTGTCGATGCTGGCCGCGGCCGGTATCCGTACCGATCTGCACTACGACTGCGGGCAGTTGCCGGCCCCGGTGGACACCGCTCTCGCCGCCGCGCTGCGCGAGGGCCTGACCAACATGCTGCGGCACAGCAAGGCCGAGCGGTGTGTGATCGAGGCCGAGGTGGAGACCGGCACCGTGCGGCTCGGCCTCGCCAACGACGGCGTGGGCCGCGCCGCCCGGCTCGTCCACTCGATCCCCGACGGCGGGCTCGCCGCCCTGGAGCGCCGGATCGAGGCGCTCGGCGGCTCGCTCGACCACAGCTGCGGCGACGACGGCTGGTTCCGGCTGGTGGCCACGGTGCCGCTGGCCGAGGAGCCGGAGCCCGATCCGCGCTCCCGCCCGGCCCACGAGACCGGGTCCCCGACGGCCCGCGCGGTCGAGGCCGGCCATGCGGACCTGGTGCCGCGGGCCGCCGCGGCGATCACCTTCGCCGTCCTGGCCGGTTACTTCGCCGCGTACCTGGTCGTGTCGCTCTCCTTCGAACCGGACGCCCCGGAACTGACCGGGGCGGTGCTCTGCCTCCTGGTGATCTTCGGCCTCCACCTTGCCGAATCGTTCCACTGGCGCACCCCGTGGGCGGCCCGCTGGCCCGGCCGCCCCCAGTACCTCGCGCTCGCCCTGCTCGCCGTCTTCCAGTTCGCGCCGTACCTGCTCTTCCGCCAGAACTGGGTGGGCATCCCCGGCTTCCTCGCGGGCTCCGCCCTGCTGGTGCTGCCCGCGGCCGCCGCCTGGCCGGCCCTGCTCGCCGTGATCGTCTGCAACGACGCCGCGCTGTACGCGGTGGGCAACGCGGTGCAGGACATCATCTACGAGTCGGCGTACGACGTGATCTGCGCCCTCGTCGTCTTCGGACTGTCGCGGATGGCCCAGCTCGCCTCCGAACTGCACTGGTCCCGCGCCGAGATCGCCCGCCTCGCCGTGATCACCGAACGCCTCCGCTTCGCCCGCGACCTGCACGACCTGCTGGGCTTCAGCCTCTCCGCGATCACCCTCAAGTGCGAACTGGTGCGCAGGCTCGCGCCGGAGAAGCCGGTACGGGCCCAGGAGGAGCTGACCGAGGTGCTGCAGATCGCCCGGCAGGCACTGGCCGACGTACGGATCGTGGCGGGCGGCAACCACCGTATGAGCCTGACCACGGAGGCCGAGAACGCCACCGCCATGCTGGCCGGCGTCGGCATCCGCGCCCAGGTCCGCCTCGACTGCGGTGACCTGCCCTGCGACGTGGACACCGTCCTCGCCACGCTGCTGCGCGAGGGCCTGACCAACGTGCTGCGGCACAGCCAGGCCAGACAGTGCCGGATCACCGCCGACCGCGCGGCGGGCGCGATACGGCTCTCGCTGGTCAACGACGGGGTCGACGGCCGCGGAGAGCCCGTACTGGATTCGCAGAACGGCGGCAGCGGCATCGGCAACCTGTCCACCCGGGTCAAGGCGGTGGGCGGCCGGCTGACGGCCGGCCCGTGCCGGGACGGGTGGTTCGAACTGGCGGCCGAGGTCGAGCTGGAGCCGGTGGGGTAGGGGGGTGCGCGCGGTCGTTCAGATCGCGCGCAGCCAGCCCGCCTCCCGGGCGATGCGGATCGCGTCCACGCGGTTGCGGGCGTTGAGCTTGCTGACCGCCGAGGTCAGATAGTTGCGGACCGTGCCGGAGGAGAGGTGGAGGCGGGCGGCGATGTGCGAGGGCTCATGGCCCTCCGCCGCCAGCTGCAGCACCTCCTGCTCCCGGTCGGTCAGCGGCGAGGGTCCCGAGTCCAGGGTGGCGAGGGCCAGTTCGGGGTCGATGACCCGCTCGCCGGCGGCGACCTTGCGGATCGCGTCGCACAGCTCGTCCGGGTCGGAGTCCTTGGGCAGGAAGCCGGAGACATGGGCGGCCAGCGCCCGGCGCAGGTTCCCGGGTCTGCCCAGGCTGGTGAGGATCAGGGTGCGGCACTCCGGGACGGAGGTGTGCAGCGCGGCCGCGGCGGTGATGCCGTCGGTGCCCGGCAGGTCGATGTCCAGAACGGCGACATCCGGCCGCAGGGCGAGCGCGGTCGGCACGATGTCCGAGCCGGAGGACAGCTCCGCCACGATCTCCAACCCCGATTCCAGCTGGATCAGCGAGACCAGTGCCTTGCGGAGCATGTGCATGTCTTCGGCTATCAGAACTCGTACCACTTAGGCCCCCCGAGCCTCGGTCATGAGTCAGTCTCGGCCAAGTATGCCGTAAGCAGTGGCCAAAGCCGGTGGCCAGATTCCGCACCGCCGCCACGCCTTCGGTCACGGAGCCTCCACGCAAGCTCCAGCAATCCTCCAGCCTGCCCTTCCATCCTCCGAGCCGCCCGGCCGCCGAACGGCCCGGGGGGAAGGGAGAGGCGAGCGATGACGAAGGAAACCCGCGGCTCGAAAGGCGTGCTCTGACATGGCGCGGCGGAAGCGCCCCGGCCAGTGGCGCCGCCGGCTCGGCCGCCTGTTGCGACCGGTGGGCGAGGCCCTCATGGTCTACGGCGGTGTGGATCTGTACCTCGCGGCGGCGGACGGCACCCGGGCCCGGCTGCACGGCCTCGACGACGGCTTCCGGCTGATGGTCGCCGCCGACGCGGACGGACCACCACCGGGCCACCCGGAACGACTGCGCCCCGATGTCCCGCTCAGCCCGCAGGAGTTGGCCCTCCTGCACGACCTGCTGGACGGGGCGCCCGGGTTCCGCAGGTGACAGCACAGTTGATCTTCAAGTGTCCGTTTAGTGCCGGCGCGGAGAGTGGGGTGGACGACATCCGCGCCGAGCCCGACGGGGGAGCAGAGGGATGACACCAGCGAGGAGCTTCACACACGCTCTGGCCGGGCGGTTCGCCGCAGGCGCCGGGGACACCGCTCTGCTCTGCCTGGACGAGGAGGGCCGCTCCACCGCCCACACGTACGGCGAACTCGACGCCCGAGCCCGGACCGTGGCCGCCGCGCTGGACGGCCGCGGTGCCGCGGGCGCGCCGGTCCTGGTCGCCACCGGCGGCGGCGCGGACACGGTGGCGGCGCTGCTCGGCTGCCTGTACGCCGGTGCGGTGGCCGTGCCCGTGCCGCCGCCGGATGCGTCCCGGGCCGCCGCCGAGCGCACCGCCGCCATCGCCGCGGAGACCGACGCCCCGCTGCTGCTCACCCACTCCGCCGAAGCACCCGAGTTCTCGCGCCGGCTCTCCGCGGCCGGACGCCAGGCGGTGGTGTGCCTCGCGGTCGACAACCTGGGCGCCCAGCACGCCGATTGGCGACTGCCCGCCGTCGACGGTAGGGATCTCGCCCTGATCCAGTACACCTCGGGCAGCACGGCCGCCCCGCGTGGCGTCCGGGTCACCCACGCCAACCTGCTCGCCACCATGGAGAGCCTCAGGCACGCCCTGCGCACCGACCGCACCGACCGCATCGGCGGCTGGCTGCCGCTCCACCACGACCTGGGCCTGATCGGGCAGCTCCTGCACCCGCTCTGGCTCGGCGCCACCGCCGTGCTCATGCCCGGGCGTCTGTTCGCCGCAGACCCGTTGCGCTGGCTGCACGAGGCGGCCCGGCACGGCGTCACGGTCACCGCGGCCCCGGACTCGGCCTACGCCCGCTGCCTGGCCGCCGTCACGGACGCCGACCTCGCCCGCCTCGACCTCGGCCGGCTGAGGCTCGCCGTCAACGCCTCCGAGCCGGTCTCCGCGGTCACACAGGCCGCCTTCGCACGCCGCTTCGCCACGGCGGGCCTGCGCCCCGAGGCCCTGGTCGCGGGCTACGGCCTGGCCGAGGCGACCCTGCTGGTCAGCGTCGGCGCCCCGACCACCACCACCTTCTCCGCCGCCGAACTGGAGCACGGCACCCTGACCCCACCGGCCCCGGGCCACCCGGTCCGCGCCCTCGCCGCCAGCGGCCGCCCCACCTCCGTCACCGTCCGCATAGTCGACCCGTCCACCTCGACGGTCCTCCCGGACGGCTCGGTGGGCGAGATCTGGCTCCGCGGCGAGGCGGTGACCCCCGGCTACTGGCGCCGCCCCACAGAAACAGCGGCCGCCTACGACGCCACGACCGCCGCCGGCGAACACGGCTTCCTCCGCACCGGCGACCTGGGCGCCCTGCTGAACGGCGAGCTGTACGTCACCGGCCGCATCAAGGATGCCCTCCTGGTGGACGGCCGCACCCTGCACCCCCAGGAGGTGGAGCGCCAACTCGCCCTGTCCGGCGCCCCGTTCGGCTCGGCGGTGGTGCTGACGGCCCCCGCCGAGCGCGAGCAGCTGGTCGCCATCCAGGAGATCCACGGCACCGCCTGGAACCCCCGCCAGCTGGCCGACCTGGCCGCCCGCGTACACGGCTGCCTGCACGCCGAGTTCGGCACCGCCCCGGGCAACGTCCTCCTGGTCCGCCCCGGCACGGTCCGCCGCACCACCAGCGGCAAGATCCGCCGCACCCTGATGCGAGACCTCTACACCCGAGGCGAACTGCGCCCGCTGTACGCCCAGTTGGCGGAGGGAGGGCTGAGCCCGTGACCGTGGGAACCCTGCTGGAGGAGACCGTCCACCACCGCGCCGCCCGCCTCGAACACCGCCTCGGCGACCCCGGCGACCCCGCCAACCCCCTCGGCTTCCGTGCCCTCCTCGCCGCCGACGACGACTGTGAACTCCTGCCGGAAGCCGAGGAGTTGCTCGACGACGAGGGGTACGGGGCCGAGTTGGTGCCCGTGGCACTGGGCGGCCGGCTGCACGACGCCGACGGGCTCGTACGGATGCTGCGGCCCGTCTTCCGCCGTGATGTCGCGCTCGGCTTCGGGTACGGCATCACCTCGCTGTTCGCCGCCGCTCCCGTCTTCGCCGCCGGGTCGCCCGGTCAGCAGGGCGCCGTGGCCCGGCTGCTCGCCTCCGGCGGGCGGGCCGCCATCGTGCACCGTTCCCTCGCGCACGGCACCGCCATGCTCCGCGGCGAGGTGGACGCCATGCCCTACGGCGACGGCTACCTGCTGCGCGGCCGCAAGGACGTCGTCATCAACGCCGAGCGGGCCGGCGCGGTCGTCGCCTACGTACGCACCGACCCGGCACCGGGGCCCGCCGCCCACTCGGTGTTCCTGCTCGACCCCGGTCAACTGCCCGGCGAAGGGCTCCGGTTGCTCACCCGCCGCCCCACCACCGGCATGCGCGGCTGCCGTTTCGCCGGTTACGAGTTCGCGGACTGCCGGGTGCCGGGCGACGCCCTGGTCGGCGCGGAGGGCACCGGCGTGCGCCTCGCCCTGCGCACCTTCCAGCTCAACCGCACCCTCATCACCGGCGCGGTGATCGCCTCCGTCGACACGGTGCTGCGCGCCGCCGTACGCGCCGCCCTTGCCACCGGCACCCTCGGCAAACGCCAACGCGGCGTCCTGGCAGGCGTGTTCGCCGACCTCCTGGCGAGCGACAGCTGCGCCGTCGCCGTACTCCGCGCCCTCTCCCTGCTGCCGAACAGCGCCCACCTCGCCGCCGCCGGCCTGAAGTACCTCGTACCGGACCTGCTCCGCGACGACCTGGAGGAGCTGGCCACCGTCCTCGGCGCCGGCGGCTACAGCCGCGACACCGACCAGGGCATGCTCTCCAAACTGCTGCGCGACCTGCCCGCAGCCGGCCTCGGCCACGCCGGCACCGCCTCCTGCCAGGCCGTCGTCATCCCCCAACTCCCCTTGCTGGCCCGCGAGTCCTGGGGCACGGAACCCGAGCCCCCGCCCGCCCTGTTCCGCCCCGACGCACAGGTCCCCGCCCTCGACCTCGCCGCCCTCCAGGTGGCCGGCGGCGGCGACTTCCTGGCCGCCGCGCTGAGCGCCTCCACGGCCCGCCTCGCCGAGAACCGCACACCGGGCCCGTACGGCGAAGCCCTGCGCGCCCTGGCCGCCGCCTTCCGTGCCGCCCTGCTCGACCTCCGGGACAGCTGCCGCGCCCTGGAACCCGGCGACCGCGCGGCACTGACCAGCCCGGCCATGCCCGCGCTCGCCGACCGGCACGCCGTGCTCGGCACCGCAGGCGCCGCCCTCGCCGCCTGGGAACAGCGCACCGACGGCTTCCTCGCCGACCCCGCCTGGCTCGTCCTCGCCCTGCACCGGCTCGGCCGCCGCCTCGGCCTCACCCTCCCGCCCCTCCCCGCGGACTGCGTCGACCGCGTCACGGAGGAACTGCTGGCCCGCTTCCGCGCCGGCCGCGGTCTCGATCTCCACGGGGCGCCGCTGGCGGAAGCAGGCGCGCTGTGAAGAGCCCGGCCGTGACTCCATGGCTCGCCGTGAACACCCCGGCCGGGCCCCCGTTCCTCGTCTCCTTCGTTCTCCACGGCGCACCCCTGGCGGAAGCAGGTACCCCATGAACAGTCCCGCCGTAGCCCCGCCCCTCCTGATGCCCGGGCCCGACAGCCCCTGGAGCCGGGTCAGGCAGTCCATGGCCTGGCACGGCCATGTCGTCGTGCACGCGGCCTGGCACGACTGGCTGCCCGCCACCCTCGCCGACCCCCGGCTGCGCCCCCTGCTCGGCGCCCGCGACTGGCAGCGGCTGCACGCCCTGACCGATCCGCAGGCCCGCGACCGCTTCGCCGCCTCCCGCCTGCTGCTGAAGTACACAGCGGGTGCCGCCCTGCAGACCCCGCCGGACGCCGTGGAACTCGCCTCCAAGGCGGGCGGACGGCCGTATCTGCGCGGCTGCGACCAGATCGAGGTGAGCCTCAGCCACACCGGCGACCTGCTCGTCGTGGGCCTGAACCGGCGCGGCCGCATCGGCGTCGACACCGAGCGCGCGGACCGTCGTATCCAGTACTCGGCGGTCGAACGCCATCTGTGCACCCCGGACGAGCGCCGCCGCCTCGCCGCCCTGCCCCCGGACGAACTGCAGCAGGACCTCGTGCACACCTGGGTCCTGAAGGAGGCGTACACCAAGGCGCTCGGGCAGGGCATGCGGATGGGCTTCACCCAGTTCGGCTTCGGCCCGGACCACTCCACCCTGCTCACCCCGCAGGGCGCCCCCGCCTCGCACGGCGAGTGGTCCTTCGCCACCTTCGAACTCGACGGCGGCCACCTGGTCGGCGTCGCCTGCCACGACGCCGGCTACGGCGACGACGGGGACACGGCCGTCTCCACCATGCTCGACGAGGGCTTCCTGGGCGAGGTCGTCGACCTGGTGGGCCGCGCCGCCCACTGACCGCACGACGAAGGCCCCGCCTCGTATCCCCGGGGAAGGGGAGCGAGGCGGGGCCTTCGGTTCAAGCTGTCGAGCCCGTACCCGCGTGGCGAACGCAGGCCGCGTACAGGCTCTGGGGTGCCGGTCGGGAGCGGATGAGAGAGGGCCCGCTCTGGTCCTTCCGGCGGTCAGATCGGAGAGTTTCAGCCCTTGAGGGACTCGACCTTGGAAGCAAGCGCCGACTTCTTGTTGGCGGCCTGGTTCTTGTGGATGACGCCCTTCGAGACGGCCTTGTCGAGCTGACGCGCGGCAGCGCGCTGGTACTCGGTGGCCTTCTCGACGTCACCCGCGGCAGCAGCCTCACGGGCCTTGCGGATCGCGGTCTTCAGGGAGGACTTGACGGCCTTGTTGCGCAGCCGGGCCTTCTCGTTGGTCTTGATCCGCTTGATCTGGGACTTGATGTTCGCCACTGATTGAGCCTTTTCAGGTTCAGGCACGGGACCGCACGGGACCCGCACCAGGTGATTTCTTGAGGTGTGCCTCGCGCTGAGAGGGCATGAGACACAGCCACCCAGGCTACCAGTGGCCCGGAGAATGGCCCAAACCGGTCCCAGGTCGCCCGCCGTGGGACGATGGAGCCTACGTATCGATCCGACCCGAGGCATAAGGCGCCTCAAGAGACAGGACCCTGCGTGCCCGCGACCCCTAACAATGTGCCCGAGCCGAGCCGTACCGACCCGGCTCTGATCCGCAATTTCTGCATCATCGCGCACATCGACCACGGCAAGTCCACGCTCGCCGACCGGATGCTCCAGCTGACCGGCGTCGTCGAGCAGCGGCAGATGCGTGCTCAGTACCTCGACCGCATGGACATCGAGCGCGAGCGCGGCATCACGATCAAGTCCCAGGCGGTGCGCCTGCCCTGGGCTCCGACCCACGAGCCCGGCAACACGCACATCCTCAACATGATCGACACCCCGGGGCACGTCGACTTCACCTACGAGGTCTCGCGGTCGCTGGCCGCCTGCGAGGGCACCGTCCTCCTCGTCGACGCCGCCCAGGGCATCGAGGCCCAGACCCTCGCCAACCTCTACCTGGCGATGGAGAACGACCTCACGATCATCCCCGTACTGAACAAGATCGACCTGCCGGCCGCGCAGCCCGAGAAGTTCGCCGAGGAGCTCGCCAACCTGGTCGGCTGCGACCCCGACGACGTGCTGCGGGTCTCCGCCAAGACCGGTCTCGGCGTCGACGCGCTGCTCGACAAGGTGGTCAAGGAGATCCCGGCGCCGGTCGGCGTCGCGGACGCCCCCGCCCGCGCGATGATCTTCGACTCGGTCTACGACTCCTACCGCGGCGTCGTGACGTACGTACGAGTCGTCGACGGCCAGCTCAACAAGCGCGAGCGGATCCGGATGATGTCCACCGGCGCCACGCACGAGCTGCTGGAGATCGGCACCAACTCGCCCGAGATGCTGGGCGCCGACGGCCTCGGCGTCGGTGAGGTGGGCTATCTCATCACCGGTGTGAAGGACGTCCGCCAGTCCAAGGTCGGTGACACCATCACCAGCCTGGCCAAGGGCGCGACCGAGGCCCTCGGGGGATACAAGGACCCCAAGCCGATGGTCTTCTCCGGGCTGTATCCGCTGGACGGCTCGGACTACCCCGAGCTGCGCGACGCCCTCGACAAGCTCCAGCTCAACGACGCCGCGCTCGTCTACGAGCCGGAGACCTCCGCGGCCCTCGGCTTCGGCTTCCGCGTCGGCTTCCTGGGCCTGCTGCACCTGGACGTGATCCGCGAGCGCCTGGAGCGCGAGTTCGGGCTCGACCTGATCGCGACCGCACCCAACGTGGTCTACCGCGTGCTCATGGAGGACGGGACCGAGCACACGGTCACCAACCCCAGCGAGTTCCCCGAGGGCAAGATCAGCGAGGTCTACGAGCCGGTCGTGCGCGCCACGATCCTCGCGCCGTCGGAGTTCATCGGCTCGATCATGGAGCTGTGCCAGACCCGGCGCGGCACCCTCCTCGGCATGGACTACCTCTCCGAGGACCGCGTCGAGATCCGCTACACGCTCCCGCTCGCGGAGATCGTCTTCGACTTCTTCGACCAGCTGAAGTCCAAGACCCGCGGTTACGCCTCGCTGGACTACGAGCCCACCGGCGAGCAGACCTCCAGCCTGGTCAAGGTCGACATCCTGCTGCACGGCGACAAGGTCGACGCCTTCTCGGCGATCACCCACAAGGACGCGGCCTACGCCTACGGTGTGCGGCTCGTCGCCAAGCTGCGCGAGCTCATCCCGCGGCAGGCCTTCGAGGTGCCGATCCAGGCCGCCATCGGCTCCCGGGTGATCGCCCGCGAGACCATCCGCGCCATCCGCAAGGACGTCCTCGCCAAGTGCTACGGCGGCGACATCTCCCGTAAGCGCAAGCTCCTGGAGAAGCAGAAGGAGGGCAAGAAGCGAATGAAGATGGTGGGTTCCGTGGAGGTTCCGCAGGAGGCGTTCATCGCGGTGCTCTCCAGTGATGACAGCGCGGGGTCGGGCAAGGGCAAGAAGTAACCAGGGGTAACAGCGGGTTACTGCACCAACCGGACACAACAGGGGCTCGTCGTACGAAAGCGCGGCGGGCCCCTACGCGTGCGTAACGTCGCTCTCTGTAGGAAGTGACAGGCCGCCGCCCCTTACGCGTCGGCCGGTCGGGCTCTACTCTGATCTCTGCTCGATAGTTACTCGCGAGTTAAACAAACGCTACTGCGTGAAGCCAGCCGCAATTGAGCCAGCCGCACTGCCGCGGGCCCCGGAGGATGTCGTGAGCGACACACAGACCCTGATCGAGAACCGTCCGCCGAGCGTGGCGAACCTCTTCCTGGAGCGCGTTGCGGCCACGCCGGACGCCGAGGCGTACCGCTATCCGGTGGCCGCATCCGGTGAGGGCCCCGACGAGTGGAAGTCGCTGAGCTGGGGGCAGGCCGCCGAGCGGGTCTACGCGATCGCGGCCGGTCTGATCGAGCTCGGCGTGCTGCCCGAGCAGCGCGTGGCGCTCGCCGCCTCGACCCGGGTCGAGTGGCTCCTCGCCGACCTGGGCATCATGTGCGCCGGGGCCGCCACGACCACGATCTACCCGCAGACCAACGCCGACGAGTCGGCGTTCATCCTGTCCGACTCCGAGAGCCGGGTGCTGATCGCGGAGGACGCGGCCCAGCTGGCCAAGGCGGTCGAGAAGAGGGCCGAGCTGCCCGCCCTCACGCACGTGGTCGTCATCGACCCGGCCGGTGTCGAGACCAGCGACTGGGTCCTCACCCTCGGCGAGCTGGAGGCCCGGGGCGCCGCCCGCCTGGAGAAGGACCCCGACCTGATCAAGGAGCGGGTCGGCGCGATCACCAAGGACCAGCTCGCCACCCTCATCTACACCTCGGGCACCACCGGCCGCCCCAAGGGTGTGCGCCTGCCGCACGACAACTGGTCGTACATGGCGAAGGCGATCGCCGCGACCGGCCTGATCAGCGCCGAGGACGTGCAGTACCTGTGGCTGCCGCTCGCGCACGTCTTCGGCAAGGTGCTCACCTCGGGCCAGATCGAGGTCGGGCACGTCACCGCCGTCGACGGCCGCGTCGACAAGATCATCGAGAATCTGCCGGTCGTGCAGCCGACGTACATGGCGGCCGTCCCGCGCATCTTCGAGAAGGTCTACAACGGGGTCGCGGCCAAGGCGAAGGCCGGCGGCGGCGCCAAGTACAAGATCTTCCAGTGGGCGGCCGAGGTTGCCCGCGAGTACGCCAAGGTCGCGCAGGACAACTTCCGGCGCACCGGCACGGCGTCCGTCCCGTTCTCGCTCGGCGCCAAGCACAAGGTCGCCGACGCGCTGGTCTTCGCCAAGATCCGCGAGGCCTTCGGCGGCAACCTGCGCGCCTGCGTGTCCGGTTCGGCCGCGCTCGCGCCCGAGATCGGCTACTTCTTCTCCGGCGCGGGCATCCACATCCTGGAGGGCTACGGCCTCACGGAGTCCTCCGCGGCCTCCTTCGTGAACCCCGGCGAGGCGTACCGCACCGGCACGGTCGGCAAGCCGCTGCCCGGCACCGAGGTGCGCATCGCGGACGACGGCGAGATCCTGCTGCGCAGCCCCGGCATCATGGAGGGCTACCACGGGCTGCCCGAGAAGACCGCCGAGGTGCTGGAGTCGGACGGCTGGTTCCACACCGGCGACATCGGCGAGCTCTCGCCCGACGGCTATCTGCGCATCACCGACCGCAAGAAGGACCTCATCAAGACGTCCGGCGGCAAGTACATCGCGCCGGCCGAGGTCGAGGGCCAGTTCAAGGCGGTCTGCCCGTACGTCTCCAACATCCTGGTGCACGGCGCCGACCGGAACTTCTGCACGGCGCTCATCGCGCTGGACGAGCCGTCGATCCTGCAGTGGGCCTCGGAGAACGGCCTGGCGGGCAAGTCGTACGCCGACGTCGTGGCCGCGCCCGCGACGGTCGCCCTCATCGAGGGCTACGTCAAGGAGCTCAACGGAGGCCTGCAGCGCTGGCAGACGGTCAAGAAGTTCCGTCTCCTGCCACGCGACCTCGACGTGGAGCACGGCGAGATCACCCCCAGCCTGAAGCTGAAGCGCCCGGTCGTCGAACGGGAGTACAAGCACCTCATCGACGAGATGTATGCAGGGGCGCGGGAGGCATAGGCGCGTGGCTGGGGCGCCCTGGCGCGTGTTCGGCTGGGGGCGCCCTGGGTGCTGCTGGGGGTGCGGGGGTCGTCCCCCGCTGTGATGCAGCCGAGCACCTCATCGACGAGATGTATGCGGGCGCGCGGGAGGCGTAGGGCCTGCACGCGGGAGGCGTAAGGACTACAGGCGTCCCCTGGCGACAAGTTGACGTAGTTCCCGGACCCGTTCGCGCAATGCGGGCAGGTCCGGGGTGTTGCCCTCGAGGGCGGCCTCCAGTTCCACCAGCCGCGTGCCCACCTCCCCGTAGTCCGCCTGCTCCTGGGCCAGTAACCGCTCCAACTGCTGGTTCTTGCGGTGCAGGTCGAGGAAGACGGTGACCTTCGCCCTGAGGACCCACGGGTCGAAGGGCTTGGTCAGGTAGTCGGCGGCCCCCGTGGCGTAACCGCGGAAGGCGTATCCGGAGTCGTCGTCCGCGCCGGTCAGGAAGATGATCGGGACGTCCTTGGTCTGGTCGAGCCGCTTGATGTTCGCGGCCGTCTCGAATCCGTCCATGCCGGGCATCCGTACGTCGAGCAGGACGAGCGCGAAGTGCTGGCGCAGCAGCGCCTTCATCGCCTCCTCGCCCGAACGTGCCCGTACCAGCGGCTCGTTGAGGGACCCCAGGACGGCCTCCAGCGCGATCAGGTTGTCCTCCATGTCGTCCACGAGGAGGATGCTGGCGCGCTCGTTGGTCGTTGCCTCAGCGCTCATGGTGAGTTTGCCTCATTCGGTGATCGGCGGGATCGCCGCCTCCACGGTCGTGCCCGGCTCCGGGTCGGCGGTGTCGGTGGTCTCGTCCGGGCCCGCCGGATCCAGGAGCGCGCAGACGACCGTCAGCAGCTGGTCGACGTCCACCGGCTTCGGTACGTAGTCGTTCGCACCCCGCGCGATGGACTTCTCGCGGTCGCCGGGCATCGCCTTCGCGGTCAGGGCGACGATCGGCAGACCGCTCCAGCGGGGGGTGCGGCGGATGGCGGCGATGGTCTCGTAGCCGTCCATCTCCGGCATCATGATGTCCATCAGGACGAGTTCGACGTCCGGGTTGCGCTCCAGCGTCTCGATGCCCTCACGGCCGTTCTCCGCGTACAGGACCGGCATGCCGACGCGGCCGAGGACATGGGTGAGGGCGAAGACGTTGCGGATGTCGTCGTCGACGATCAACACCCGCCGCCCGGGCAGGACCTGACCCGCCCGGCCGGACTTCCACGCCTCCAGTTTGGTCGGGGCCGGCCAGGAGTCGTCCACATCGTGCGAGGCCGTGAACGGCTCTGCCGACAACTGTTCGGGAACCGGCAGATCCCGGTCCTCGGGGACCGGTCCGGTCGCCGAGTGCCCGGGGCTGACGACGGGGACGTACAGCGTGAACGTGGACCCGCTGCCGGGCTCGCTCTCGGCGACGATACGGCCGCCGAGCAGGCCCGCGATCTCGCGGCTGATGGACAGACCGAGGCCCGTGCCGCCGTACTTGCGGTTGGTGGTGCCGTCGGCCTGCTGGAACGCCTCGAAGATCACCGGGAGTTTCTCGGCCGCGATGCCGATGCCGGTGTCGGAGACCGCGAAGGCGATCACGTCGTCGCTCTCGCGGACGTGGATGTGCTCGGGGTCCTTGATCCGGCTGACCCGCAGCTCGACCCGGCCGGTCGCGGTGAACTTGATCGCGTTGGACAGGAGGTTGCGCAGGATCTGCTGCAGCCGCTGCTCGTCGGAGTACATCTCGCGCGGCACGTCCTCGCTGACGGCGACCTCGAAGGCGAGTCCCCGGTCGAGGGTGAGCGGCCGGAAGGTGGCGTGGACGTAGTCGAGGAGTTTGATCAGCGGCAGCTTCTTGGGGCGTACGTCCATCCGGCCGGCCTCGATCTTCGACAGGTCCAGGATGTCGTTGATCAGTTGGAGCAGGTCCGAGCCCGAGCGGTGGATGGTGGTCGCGAACTGCACCTCCTGGTCGGAGAGATGACCGTCCGGGTTGTCGGAGAGCAGCCGGGCGAGGATCAGCAGGGAGTTGAGCGGGGTGCGCAGCTCGTGCGACATGTTCGCCAGGAACTCCGACTTGTACTGCGACGAGGTGGCCAACAGCGCTGCCTTCTCCTCCAGTTCGGCGTTCGAGCGCTGCAACTCGGCCTGCTGCTTCTGGAGTTCGTCCGAGCGTTCCTGCAACTGCATGGCCAGCCGTTGGGACTCGCCGAGCAGGGACTCCGTACGGGAGTTGGCGATGATGGTGTTGATGGCGACGGCGATGGTGTTCACGAACTGGTCGAAGAACGCCAGGTGCACATCGGAGAAGCGGGAGAACGACGCCAGCTCGATCACGCCGAGGAGCTTGTCCTCGAAGAGGATCGGGATGATGACGACGCTGGTCGGCGCCGCCTCGCCGAGCCCGCTGTTGATCTTGATGTAGTCCGGCGGGGCCTCCTCGACGAGGATCCGCTTCTTCTCGCGGGCCGCCTGCCGCACCAGACCGTGCACGGGGAGGCCGCCGGTCTCGACGGTCGCGCCCTGCGCCGAGCCGTACCCGGCGATGAACGCGAGCCCCTTCGTGGGCACGGTGGTGCGCAGCGAGGCGCCCTCCTCGTCCGGGTCGGCGAGGAAGAACGCCCCGTACTGGGCGTTGACCAGCGGGGTCAGCTCGCGCAGCAGCAGGTCGGCGACCTCCATCAGGTCGCGGTGGCCCTGCATCAGGGCGGCGAGGCGGGCCAGGTTGGACTCCAGCCAGTCCTTCGCGCGGGTGGTCTCGCGGAGGTTGGCCACCATCAGGTTGATGTTGTCCTTGAGCTCGGCGACCTCGCCCTGGGTCTCCACGGTGATCGAGCGGGACATGTCGCCCTGGGCCACCGCGGAGGCGACCTCGGCGATCGCGCGGACCTGGGTGGTCAGGTTCGACGCGAGTTCGTTCACGTTCGTCGTCAGCCGCTTCCAGGTGCCGTAGACGCCCTCGACCCTTGCCTGGCCGCCGAGTTGACCCTCGGAGCCGACCTCGCGGGCCACGCGGGTGACCTCGGAGGAGAAGGAGGAGAGCGTGTCGACCATGGTGTTGATGGCGGTCTTCAGCTCCAGGATCTCGCCGCGCGCGTCCACGTCGATCTTCTTGGACAGGTCGCCGTTGGCGACGGCGGTGGTGACCTGGGCGATGTTGCGGACCTGCGAAGTCAGGTTGTCCGCCATGTAGTTGACGTTGTCGGTCAGGTCCCGCCACACGCCGGAGACGCCCAGCACCTGGGCGCGGCCGCCGAGCCGGCCGTCGGTGCCGACCTCGCGGGCGACGCGGGTCACCTCGTCGGCGAAGGCGCGCAGTTGCTCCACCATCGTGTTGACGGTGTCCTTCAGCTCCAGGATCTCGCCGCGCGCGTCGACGGTGATCTTCTTGGAGAGGTCGCCGTTGGCGACGGCGGTGGTGACCTGGGCGATGTTGCGGACCTGCGAAGTCAGGTTCAGCGCCATGAAGTTGACGTTGTCGGTGAGGTCCTTCCAGACGCCGGAGACGCCGCGCACCTGCGCCTGACCGCCGAGGTTTCCCTCGGTGCCGACCTCGCGGGCGACGCGGGTGACCTCGTCCGCGAAGGCGGAGAGCTGGTCGACCATCGTGTTGATGGTGGACTTCAGCTCCAGGATCTCGCCCTTCGCCTCGACCGTGATCTTCTTGCCGAGGTCGCCCTGCGCCACGGCCGTGGAGACGAGGGCGATGTTGCGGACCTGCGAAGTCAGGTTGTCCGCCATGAAGTTGACGTTGTCGGTGAGGTCCTTCCAGACCCCGGAGACGCCGCGCACCTGGGCGCGACCGCCGAGGTTTCCTTCAGTGCCGACCTCGCGGGCGACGCGGGTGACCTCGTCGGCGAAGGCGGAGAGCTGGTCGACCATCGTGTTGATGGTGGACTTCAGCTCCAGGATCTCGCCCTTGGCGTCGACGGTGATCTTCTGGCTCAGGTCGCCGTTGGCCACGGCGGTCGTCACCTGGGCGATGTTGCGCACCTGGGAGGTCAGGTTCGAGGCCATGAAGTTGACGTTGTCGGTGAGGTCCTTCCAGACCCCGCTGACCCCCCGCACCTGAGCGCGGCCGCCCAACTGGCCCTCGGTGCCGACCTCGCGGGCGACCCTGGTCACCTCGTCGGCGAAGGCGGACAGCTGGTCGACCATCGTGTTCACGGTCAGCTTCAGTTCGAGCAGCTCACCGGTCGCCTCGACGGTGACCGTACGGGTCAGGTCGCCGCGGGCCACCGCCGTCGTCACCAGGGCGATGTCGCGCACCTGGGCGGTCAGCCGGGACGCCATCGTGTTGACCGCCTCGGTCACGTCCCGCCAGCTGCCCGAAAGCCCCGTCACCTTGGCCCGTCCGCCGAGCCGCCCCTCGGTGCCGACCTCGCGCGCGACCCGCGTCACCTCGCCCGTGAAGAGGGAGAGCTGATCGACCATCTTGTTGACGGCCCGGCCCAGCCGGCGCATGTCACCGCGCAACTGACGATTGCCGTCGTGCAGGTCGACCCGCTGCGTCAGGTCGCCGCCGGCCACCGCGTCGAGCACGCGTGTCGCGTTCGCCGCCGGTGCCACGAGGGCGTCGAGGAGCTGGTTCACATCGTTGACCCGGGAGGTCCAGGCGCCCTGCCCCGGGCTCGCCGTGACCCGTTCGTCGAGCCGGCCGTGCCGCACCAACTCCCGTTTCACGCGCTGCACTTCACCGTTGAAGTGGGTGCTGCGGTCCATGATCTGGTTGAAGACGGCGGTCAGCTCGGCCACCATCCCGTGGCCCGTCTCCGGAATTTTCGAGAAGTCACCGTCCCGGGCCGCGGTCATCGCGGCGAGCAGCGGGCGCAGCTCCGATGCTCGTAGTTGTTCCGGTTTTTGTCCGTCTTCGAGCACACGCGTAGCACTGTTCTCACTCATGGCGGCCCACTTCGGTAACTCGGCGCTTATGGGCGCAGTCAGTCTGTCACTCTGTCGGCATCGACCGAGGCGTATTCGTCCTAACCGCTCGGGGAGCTGTCCATGGGGGCCATTCCGATGCAACAGGAGACCGTTTCCTGTGCCTCCGATGCGCCTGCGCACCCGTGCCCGAGAGCACCAGGGAGCGCGCACCAGCGCGCGCAGACGTGCACGACGCTGCCCGGCGGCCCCCTCGCACCCGGCTCCGCCCGCGCCCTGGTGCGCGCCGCGCTCACCGACTGGGAGAAGGCTCAACTCCCCGGTTCCGAACGCCTCTCCGGCCGTCTCGCCGACGACGCCGTGCTGGTCGTCAGCGAACTCGTCACCAACGCCGTCGTGCACGCGGGCACCGACGTGGACGTGGAGTTCCGGCTGGAGGAGACGGCCGGCGCGCTCGTCGTCGAGGTCTCCGACCACCACCCCTCCCGCACACCGCGCGACTCGGAGGCCGAAGTGCCGTACGAGACACCGGAGTACGGCCGCGGACTGCGCCTCGTCTCGACGCTCGCCGAGTCCTGGGGAATCACCTTCCGCCGGGGCACCAAGACGGTGTGGGCGCGGCTGCTCGGCGAGGGCGGCACACCCGCCGCCGAGATGGAGGTGTACGCCGGCCGGCGCGCCCTGGAGCGCGGTCTGCGCGCCGCCGAGATCCTCGCCCCCGACCCCCAGCGCGCCGAGCGCGACCGCGACTGGCTCAACCGCGGCGCCCTGTCCTTCCTCGCCGAGGCCTCCGACCTGCTCGCCGGGCAGCTCGACGAGAACCTGGTCGCCGCGCTCGCCGGACAGCTGATCGTGCCGCGGCTCGCCGACTGGTGCGCCGTATGGCTGGAGGACGAGGCGACCGGTCGCGGCGGCTGGGCGGCGGACGGCACGGGCGGCCCCGGCCCGCGCCTCGCCCGGGTCTGGCACGGCAGCGAGAACCGCATCGAGGAGCTGCGCCGGGCCCTGGAGAAGGACCCGCCGCGGCCGCCGGAGGGACTGCGGTCGGGGCCCGTCCCGTACCGCTGGCCCGGCGAGGCGTTCGACATGCGCGAGGAGCACGGCACGGCGCTCGCCTACCGCCTGATCGCGGGCGGCCGGCCGCTGGGCACGCTCGTCATCGGGCGCTCCGGGCTGCTGCGCTTCCCGGACGAGGTCACCGGACTCGTCGAGGACCTCAGCCGCCGGGTGGCCCTCGCCATCGGCGCGGCCCGCCAGTACGCCCGCCAGGCCACCATCAGCCAGGTCCTGCAGCGCGGCCTGCTGCCGGCCGGCGTCGCCGAGATCCCCGGTGTGCACAGCGCCCTCGTCTACGAACCGTGCGACAAGGGCGGACCGAGCGGCGACTTCTACGACCTCTTCCCGGCCGGCGACGGCCGCTGGTGCTTCGCCGTCGGCGACGTCCAGGGCAAGGGCCCGGAGGCCGCCGTGGTCATCGGCCTGGCCCGCCCCTGGCTGCGCCTGCTCGCCCGCGAGGGCTACCGCGTCGCCGACGTCCTGGACCGCCTCAACCGCCTCCTCCTCGACGACGCCACGGAGGCCGCGGACGCCGCCGCCCGGGCCCTGGTGCGGCCGCCCGCCCCCGGCGACGGCCCGCAGACCCGCTTCCTCTCCCTCCTCTACGGCGAGCTGACCCCCTTCGACGGCGGCGTCCGCTGCACCCTCGCCTCCGCCGGCCACCCCCTGCCGCTGCTCCTCGGCCCCGACGGAAGCGTCCGTACGGTCGCCCGTCCGCAGACCCTGCTCGGCGTCATAGAGGACGAGACGTACACCAGCGAGACCTTCGAGCTGGGCCCCGGCGACAGCCTCCTGTGCGTCACGGACGGCGTCACCGAGCGCCGCTCGGGCACCGACATGTTCGACGACGGCGACGGTCTGACCACCGCGCTCGCCGGGTGCGCGGGGATGAGCGCCGAGCTGATCGCGGAGCGCATCCGCCGGCTGGTGCACGAGTTCGGCGGGAAGCCGCCGGAGGACGACCTGGCGCTGCTGGTGCTGCAGGCGGAATGAGGAGTCGTACGGGTGCTGGACAATGGAGGGCATGCCTTCCGCACTCCCCGACGGCGAGCCGGTCCCCGCCGACGGCGCACTGCCCGCATCCGCGCTCGCCGGGGCGGCCGCCCGCCCCCTCGGTTTCTATCTGCACGTCCCGTACTGCGCGACCCGCTGCGGCTACTGCGACTTCAACACCTACACCGCCACCGAGCTGCGAGGCACGGGCGGCGTCCTGGCCTCCCGCGAGAACTACGCGGACACCCTGATCGACGAGATCCGCCTGGCGAGGAAGGTCCTCGGCGACGACCCACGGCAGGTCCGTACGGTGTTCGTCGGCGGCGGCACACCCACGCTCCTGGCCGCTGGAGATCTCGTACGCATGCTGGGCGCGATCCGCGACGAGTTCGGCCTCGCACCCGACGCGGAGGTGACGACCGAGGCGAACCCGGAGTCGGTCGACCCGGCATACCTGGCGACCCTCCGCGAGGGCGGCTTCAACCGCATCTCCTTCGGCATGCAGAGCGCGAAGCAGCACGTACTGAAGATCCTCGACCGCACGCACACCCCGGGTCGCCCGGAGGCCTGTGTGGCGGAGGCGCGAGCGGCGGGCTTCGAGCACGTCAACCTCGACCTGATCTACGGCACGCCGGGGGAGTCGGACGACGACTGGCGGGCGTCGCTGGAGGCGGCACTGGGAGCGGGCCCGGACCACATCAGCGCCTACGCGTTGATCGTCGAGGAGGGCACCCAACTGGCGCGCAGGATCCGCCGGGGCGAGATCCCGATGACGGACGACGACGTCCACGCGGACCGCTATCTGATCGCGGACGAGGTGATGTCGGCAGCGGGCTTCGACTGGTACGAGGTCTCGAACTGGGCCACGTCCGAGCCGGCCCGCTGCCTGCACAACGAGCTGTACTGGCGCGGCGCCGACTGGTGGGGCGCGGGCCCGGGCGCCCACTCCCACGTCGGCGGGGTCCGCTGGTGGAACGTGAAGCACCCGGGCGCGTACGCGGCGGCACTGGCGGCGGGCCGGTCACCGGGCGCGGGACGGGAGCTGCTGTCGGAGGAGGACCGCCGGGTCGAGCGGATCCTGCTGGAGCTGCGGCTGCGGGAGGGGGCGCCGCTGGGGCTGCTGCGGGAGGCGGGGCTGGCGGCTTCCCGCCGGGCCCTGTCGGACGGCCTGCTGCAGCAGGGCCCGTACGAGGAGGGGCGCGCCGTCCTCACCCTGCGCGGGCGGCTGCTGGCGGACGCGGTCGTGCGAGACCTGGTGGACTGACCTCCGTACGCACGGGATACAGTCCCCGCTCGTGATCTCCGACAGAGGGCCGGACACGGACGCGACGGTGGTGCGGTACGGGCTGCGGTGGCTGCTGTGGACGCTGCCGCTCGTCGTGCTGATGGGCGCTACTTCCGTCGGCGCTGTGCTGCTGGTGTTCCTGGAGCGTCGTCTCTACGGCCTGCTGCTCCTGCCGGGTCTTGTGTGGAGCGTGTTGGCGCTGCGCACGGCGCTGCGGCGGAGTCGCCTGGTCACGGTCCTGGACGCGCACGGTTTCTGGGTACTGCGGGGCCGGAAGACCGCGCTCGTCCCCTGGGACTCGCTGGCCGGGGTCGGCCTCTACTGGACCCGCGTCGGCCGTGCGCGCGTCTGCACGGTGGAGCTCTGCCCTCGCGGTGACATCGACCGCGACGACGCCGTGCTCTGGGAGTTCGTCCGGGACGCCGCGCCCCTGCGCGAGGGCCTGCCCAGACTGCGCCACCGCATCGACGTGCTGCGCTTCCCGAAGGTGTACGACGCGGCGCTCCGGCGCTGGGCGCCGCCCGGGCTGTGGTTCGGGTGGGTCGAGCAGCCCGGCTCCTATGTGGGGCAGCCGGACCGCGCCGGCCACCGGCAGCGCACCCGCGCCGCCCGGTTCACCCGGCCGGAGCCGTGACGAAGTCGATCAACTCCTCGACCCTGCCCAGGAGTTCCGGTTCCAGGTCCTTGTAGGACCGCACCCGCGACAGGATCCCCTGCCAGGCGGCCCCGGTGTTCTCCGGCCACCCCAGCGCCCGGCACACCCCCGTCTTCCAGTCCTGCCCGTGCGGCACCCGCGGCCAGCCCGCGATCCCCAGGGTCGCCGGCTTCACCGCTTCCCAGATGTCGATGTACGGGTGGCCGACGACCAGCGCGTGCTCGCTCGTCACCGACTCCGCGATGCGCCACTCCTTCGTGCCGGGGACGAGGTGGTCCACCAGGACGCCGAGGCGGGCGTCCGGGCCGGGCGCGAAGTCGGCCACGATCGAGGGCAGGTCGTCCACGCCCTCCAGGTACTCCACGACCACGCCCTCGATGCGCAGGTCGTCGCCCCAGACCCGCTCGACGAGTTCGGCGTCGTGCCGCCCCTCGACATAGATGCGCCCGGCGCGAGCCACGCGCGCGCGTGCGCCGGGGACGGCCACCGAACCGGATGCCGTACGGGTGGGGCGGACAGGGCCCGAGGACGGGCGTACGAGCGTCACCACCCTGCCCTCCAGCAGGAACCCCCGCGGCTCCATCGGGAACACCCGGTGCTTGCCGAAGCGGTCCTCCAGCGTCACCGTGCCCGCCTCGCAGCGGATCACCGCCCCGCAGAAACCGGTGCCGGGCTCCTCGACCACCAGACCGGGCTCGGCCGGGACTTCGGGGACCGGCTTGGGCTTCTTCCACGGCGGGGTCAGATCGGCGGAGTACTGGCGCATTCGGATGACGATAGGAGAAGCCCGCCCCTCACGTCGTACAGATCACGGAGACACGCCGAAACGGGCCGCCAGCTCGTCCCGCTGCCGTCTCACGAACCCCGCGTCCACCACCGCTCCGTGACCGGGCACGTACAGCGCGTCCTCGCCACCCAGGTCCAGGAGCCGGTCCAGCGCGGCCGGCCAGTGCGACGGTACGGCGTCCGGGCCCGCCTGCGGTTCGCCGGACTCCTCCACCAGATCGCCGCAGAACACGACCTCCGGGGTGCCGGGGACGAGCACGACGAGATCGTGCGCCGTGTGGCCCGGGCCCACGTTCGCCAGCAGCACCTGCCGGCCGCCGCCCAGATCGAGCGTCCACTCGCCGGAGACGTGATGGCGCGGGGGCGTCAGCGCGTCCACGGCCTCCTCCGCCACATCCGCGTCCAGACCGTTGCCCACCGCGTCCGCCCGCAGTTCCTCGCGCGCGTGCCGGGCCTCGAACACCGCGTCCATGCCCACCGCCCCGTACACCTCCGTGCCCGCGAACGCCGCTGCCCCGAAGACATGGTCGAAGTGGGGATGCGTGAGCGCGAGATGAGTCACACGGTGACCGGCGAGCTCCTGCGCCTGAGTACGCACCCGTGCGCCCTCCGCGAGGCTCGACCCCGCGTCGATCAAGAGCGCCGTGCCCTCCCCGACGACCAGCCCCGCCGTGCAGTCCCACCCGGGCAGACGGCACCGCCCGACCCCCGCCGCCAGCCGCTCCCACCCCAGCTCTTCCCAAGTCACCGTCATACCGCGACGCTAGCTGTACGACCCCGTCAACGGGGGCCGACCTTGCCCCGGGTGTACCCCACAGCCGTACACTGGGCCGGGGAACGCTGGCACTCGGACGGACAGAGTGCCAGGCGGAGCGCCTAGGGGACGACTTCTGGAGGTGTGCGCGATGCTGAGTGAACGACGGCTCCAGGTCCTGCGCGCCATCGTCCAGGACTACGTCGGCACCGAGGAGCCGGTCGGGTCGAAGGCCCTGACCGAGCGGCACAGCCTCGGGGTGTCCCCGGCGACGGTCCGCAACGACATGGCGGCCCTGGAGGACGAGGGATACATCGCCCAGCCGCACACCAGCGCCGGGCGCATCCCGACCGACAAGGGCTACCGGCTGTTCGTCGACAAGCTCGCCGGCGTCAAGCCGATGAGCCCGCCCGAGCGCCGGGCCATCCAGAACTTCCTCGACGGCGCCGTCGACCTCGACGACGTCGTGGCCCGCACGGTGCGGCTGCTCGCGCAGCTCACGCGGCAGGTCGCCGTCGTCCAGTACCCCTCGCTGACCCGCTCGACCGTGCGGCACGTGGAGCTGCTCTCGCTCGCCCCCGCGCGCGTGATGCTCGTGCTGATCACCGACACCGGCCGGGTCGAGCAGCGCATGGTCGACTGCCCGGCCCCCTTCGGCGAGGCCTCGCTCGCGGACCTGCGGGCGCGGCTCAACAGCCGGGTCGCGGGCCGCCGTTTCACGGACGTTCCGCGGCTGGTCGAGGACCTGCCCGAGGGCTTCGACGTGGAGGACCGGGGTACGGTCTCGACAGTGCTCTCCACTCTCCTGGAGACACTCGTCGAGGAGAACGAGGAGCGGCTGATGATCGGCGGCACCGCCAATCTGACCCGCTTCGGACATGACTTCCCCCTCACCATCCGCCCCGTCCTGGAGGCGCTCGAGGAGCAGGTCGTGCTCCTCAAGTTGCTTGGCGAGGCGGGGGATTCGGGCATGACGGTGCGCATCGGGCACGAGAACGCCTATGAGGGACTCAACTCCACTTCTGTGGTGTCGGTCGGCTACGGTTCGGGCGGCGAGGCAGTCGCCAAGCTCGGCGTGGTCGGACCGACCCGCATGGATTACCCGGGAACGATGGGAGCGGTACGCGCAGTGGCACGGTACGTCGGACAGATCCTGGCGGAGTCGTAAGTGGCCACGGACTACTACGCCGTTCTCGGCGTGCGCCGCGACGCGTCGCAGGAAGAGATCAAGAAGGCCTTCCGGCGGCTCGCGCGCGAGCTGCACCCGGACGTCAACCCGGACCCGAAGACCCAGGAGCGGTTCAAGGAGATCAACGCCGCTTACGAGGTGCTCTCCGACCCGCAGAAGAAGCAGGTCTACGACCTCGGCGGCGACCCGCTGTCCCAGGCGGGCGGCGGTGGCGCGGGCGGCTTCGGGGCCGGTGGCTTCGGGAACTTCTCGGACATCATGGACGCGTTCTTCGGTACGGCGTCGCAGCGGGGCCCGCGGTCGCGCACGCGCCGGGGCCAGGACGCGATGATCCGGCTGGAGATCGAGCTCGACGAGGCGGCCTTCGGTACGACGAAGGACATCCAGGTCGACACGGCGATCGTCTGCTCCACCTGCAACGGTGAGGGCGCGGCGCCGGGCACCTCCGCCCAGACGTGTGACATGTGCCGCGGCCGCGGTGAGGTGTCGCAGGTGACGCGGTCCTTCCTGGGCCAGGTCATGACCTCGCGTCCGTGCCCTCAGTGCCAGGGCTTCGGCACCGTGGTCCCGACGCCGTGCCCCGAGTGCGCGGGCGACGGCCGCGTTCGGTCCCGTCGTACCCTCACGGTCAAGATCCCGGCCGGTGTCGACAACGGCACCCGCATCCAGCTCGCCGGCGAGGGCGAGGTCGGCCCCGGTGGCGGGCCCGCCGGTGACCTGTACGTCGAGATCCACGAGCTGCCGCACTCGACGTTCCAGCGGCGCGGCGACGACCTGCACTGCACGGTGACGATCCCGATGACGGCGGCGTCCCTCGGCACCAAGGTCCCGCTGGAGACGCTGGACGGCATGGAGGAGGTCGACATCCGGCCCGGCACCCAGTCCGGCCAGTCGATCCCGCTGCACGGCCGGGGCGTCACGCACCTGCGCGGCGGCGGCCGTGGCGACCTGATCGTCCATGTCGAGGTCCAGACCCCGACGAAGCTCGACCCCGAGCAGGAGCGGTTGCTGCGAGAGCTGGCCAAGCTGCGCGGTGAGGAGCGTCCCCAGGGACAGTTCCAGCCCGGGCAGCAAGGGCTGTTCTCGCGGCTCAAGGACGCCTTCAACGGGCGCTGACGCGAGCCGTGAAAGGTCGCTGAATCGCGTTCATTCCTGAGGCACGTGCCAAGGGGACGGCCGGATTCGGACTTGTTCGGAGGACGTGACAACATGCCGTCATGTCCTCCGCGCTGACCGATCTCTTCCCTCATCCGATCGTGCAGGCCCCCATGGCGGGCGGTGTCTCCGTGCCGCATCTGGCCGCCGCCGTGTGCGAGGCCGGCGGGCTCGGGTTCCTCGCCGCCGGGTACAAGACGGCCGACGGCATGTATCAGGAGATCAAACAGCTCCGGGGGATCACGAGCCGCCCCTTCGGCGTGAACCTGTTCATGCCGCAGCCCGAGTACGCCGACCCCGGCGCCGTCGAGATCTACTCCCACCAGCTGGCCGGCGAGGCCGCCTGGTACGAGGCCGAGCTCGGCGACCCGGACAGCGGCCGGGACGACGGCTACGACGCCAAGCTCGCCGTGCTCCTGGACAACCCGGTGCCGGTGGTCTCCTTCCACTTCGGCGTGCCGAGCCGCGAGATCCTCGAGGCCCTGCGCGGTGCCGGAACCTTCACCCTGGTCACCGCGACCACCGCCGAGGAGGCCCTCGCCGTGCAGCGGGCCGGCGCCGACGCGGTGATCGCGCAGGGCGTCGAGGCCGGCGGCCACCAGGGCACGCACCGTGACCTCCCGGAGAACGACGGCTCCGGCATCGGGCTGCTCTCCCTGATCGCCCAGGTCCGCGAGACCGTGACCATCCCGATCGTCGCCGCGGGCGGCATCATGCGCGGCGGCCAGATCGCCGCGGCCCTTGCGGCGGGCGCGAGCGCGGCCCAGCTCGGCACGGCGTTCCTCGCGACGCCGGAGTCCGGTGCCAACGCCGTCCACAAGCAGGCGCTGACCAACCCCCTTTTCACGCGTACGGAGTTGACGCGCGCGTTCTCCGGCCGCCCGGCCCGCGGGCTGGTCAACCGCTTCATGCGCGAGCACGGCCCCTATGCCCCGGCCGCCTACCCCGAGGTCCACCACATCACCTCGCCGATCCGCAAGAAGGCCGCCGCGTCCGGCGACGCGCAGGGCATGGCGCTGTGGGCAGGCCAGGGCCACCGTATGGCCCGCGAGCTGGCCGCCGGGCGGCTGGTCGAGGTGCTGGCCGCCGAAATCGACGCCGCGAAGACAGCGTTGTCCGCCAAGGGCGACCTGCGATGACGGCGCCGGTGTTCGTCGTCGAGCAACTCGCAGGCACCGGAGGGCAGTTCGTCCTCGACGGCCCCGAGGGGCGGCACGCGGTCTCCGTGAAGCGGCTGCAGCCGGGCGAGGCGGTCGTCCTCACCGACGGCGCGGGACGCTACGCCGAGTGCGAGGTGATCGCCGCCGAGGGCAAGGACCGGCTGATCGTCCATGTGACCTCGGTGTCCGAGGATCCGGAGCCCGCGCCCCGTATCACCGTCGTCCAGGCCCTGCCCAAGGGCGACCGGGGCGAACTGGCCGTGGAGACCATGACCGAGGTCGGCGTCGACGCCATCGTGCCCTGGCAGGCGGCCCGTTGCATCACCCAGTGGAAGGGCGAGCGCGGTCTGAAGGCGCTCGGCAAGTGGCGGGCCACCGCCCGCGAGGCCGGCAAGCAGTCCCGTCGGGTCCGCTTCCCCGAGGTCGCGGACGCCGCGACGACCAAGCAGGTTGCGGCACTTCTCGCCAAAGCCGACCTCGCCGCCGTGCTCCACTCCGACTTCGAGCACGGCAGCGCGCCGCTCGCCACCGCCGAACTCCCCGACCGGGGCGAGATCGTGCTGGTCGTCGGCCCCGAAGGCGGCGTATCCAAGGACGAGTTGGCGCTCTTCGAGGAGGCGGGCGCGAAGGCGTACGTGCTGGGGCCTACCGTGCTGCGTACATCGACCGCCGGAACCGCGGCCGCGGCCCTGCTCCTGGGCCGCACCGGCCGCTGGTCCTGACACCCCAGGGGGAACACCGTGGAACTCGCCCAAGTCCGCCTCCTCGTCAGTGACTTCGCCGCCTGCTACCGCTTCTACGCCGAGGTCCTCGGCCTCAAGCCCCAGTCGGGGGCGGCCAAGGGCCCGTACGAGAAGTTCAGCCCGGCCACCGGCTCGGCGGGCATCGCCCTCCAGGACCGCTCGATGATGGCCGAGATCCTGGGCGAGCTCGGCGACGAGGCCTCCGGGCACCGTTCCCTGGTCGTCCTGCGCGTCGACGACCTGAACACCTACTGCGAACAGATCGCCTCCCGGGGCGCCACCCTCCTGCACGGCCCGTCCGCGATGACGGACCGCATGCGGGTGGCTCATCTCAAGGATCCGGAGGGCAACTTGGTGGAACTGCAGGAGTGGCTGCTGCTGCGGGGCTGACGGCGCCGACGCGGCGCTTTCGTGACCGTATGCGCTCTACCGCGCGGACGCGCACGGTGGCAGGCTGCCGTCCATGGGGGCATTGAGGCGGATTTGGCGCCGGCCGCGGGGACGACGGGTCGCGGCCGTGGCGGTGCTTGCGGTCGTGGCCGTCGGCGGAGTCGTGGCGTGTGATCCGGGAGCGATGAGTTCCGCTTCCGTGGCGTACACCACCGACCAGACCGCGACGAAGGAGCTGGAGAACCAGCACGTGGACGTGCAGTGGCTGAGCTGCACGGCCAACTACGGGAACAACAACAAGGCGTACACGCCGGGCCAGTCGACGCCCTCGGCGAGTGAGACGACCATCGCCAACGTCGACTGCCAGGGGCAGACGAAGGACGGCCGGGAGATCACCGTCACCGGTCAGGTCACCCGCGCGGTCGATGGTGCATGCGTCCGCGGTGACCTCACCGCCAAGGTGGCCGGCAAGACGTGGTTCCACGTGACGGGGCTCGGCAACTGCAACGCGACCCCCTCACCGATCACCAACCCCAGCAACGGCAATGGTCAGCAGCCCGGCGCAACCGTCACCGTGACCGTCACCAAGACCATCTGGTGCAAGGGCGATCCGCAGTGCTGGCCCGTCGAGGGCAAGTGATCGGAACCTCTGTCCGCGGATGCCGCCCTTGCCTAAGGTGATCAGGTGACTGAGCCCGAAGCGACGGCATCCCCGGCGTCCCCCGCCTCCTCGTATCTCCGGTTCCCGCACGTGCACGGCGACTCGGTCGCCTTCACCGCCGAGGACGACGTCTGGCTCGCGCCCCTCGACGGCGGCTGGGCACGCCGGGTCAGCGCCGACAACGTACCGGTGACCCAGCCGCGCATCTCGCCCGACGGCACCACCGTCGCCTGGACCTCCACCCGCGACGGCGCCCCCGAGGTGCACATCGCGCCGGTGGCCGGTGGACGCTCCAAGCGCCTTACCTACTGGGGCAGTTGGGGCACCCGGGTGCGCGGCTGGACCCCCGACGGACAGGTCCTGGTCACCAGCGCCCAGGGCCAGGCGAGCTCACGCCGCACCTGGGCCCGCGCCGTCCCGCTCGACGGCGGACCGGCCACCACCCTGCCGTACGGCCCCGTCGGCGGGCTGGCGTACGGCCCGCACACGGTGCTGCTGACCGCGCCGATGCAGAGCGAGGCCGCCTGGTGGAAGCGCTACCGGGGCGGCACGGCGGGCAAGCTGTGGATCGACCGCGCCGGCGACGGGGAGTTCGTACGGCTGCACGAGGAGCTGGACGGGAACATCGAGCACCCGGTGTGGGCGGGGGAGCGGGTCGCGTTCCTGTCCGACCACGAGGGCACCGGCGCTCTGTACTCCTCCCTCGCCGACGGCTCCGACCTGCGCCGGCACACCCCCCTCGACGGCTTCTACGCCCGCCACGCGTCCGGCGACGGCACCCGGGTCGTCTACTCGGCCGCCGGTGAACTGTGGCTGCTCGACGACCTCGACGGCGCCGAACCGCGCCGGCTCGACATCCGGCTCGGCGGGCCGCGCCCCGACCTGGAGCCGTTCCCGGTCAACGCCTCCCGCTGGTTCGGCTCCGCCGCCCCCGACCGCACCGCGCGCGGCAGCGCGGTCTGTGTCCGCGGCGCCGTCCACTGGGTCACCCACCGCTCCGGCCCGGCCCGCGTGCTGGCAGCCGAGCCCGGCGTACGGGCCCGGCGGCCGCGCACCTTCCGCGTCGAGGGCGAGGAGTGGGTGGTGTGGGTGACGGACGCCGAGGGCGACGACGCCCTGGAGTTCGCCCCGGCGACCGGCCTCGCACCCGGCGCGACCCCGCGCAGGCTCGCCGCCGGACAGCTCGGCCGCGTCCTGGAGCTCGCCGTCGCGCCCGACGGCAGCCGCACCGCGGTCGCCTCGCACGACGGACGGCTGCTGCTCGTCGAGCGCGAGTCCGGCGAGGTGCGCGAGGTGGACCGCAGCGAGCACGGCGAGGTGTCCGGCCTTGCCTTCTCGCCCGACTCGGCGTGGCTCGCCTGGACCCACCCCGGCCCGCGCCCGCTCAGCCAGCTCAGACTCGCCAACACCACCGATCTGTCGGTCACCGAGGCCACCCCGCTGCGCTTCCAGGACTACGACCCCGCCTTCACCCTCGACGGCAAGCACCTCGCCTTCCTCTCCAGCCGCTCCTTCGACCCGGTCTACGACGAGCACGTCTTCGACCTCGCCTTCGTCGTCGCCTCCCGCCCGCACCTGATCACGCTCGCGGCGACCACGCCCTCGCCGTTCGGCCCGCAGCGCCACGGCCGCCCCTTCGACGCCCCGGACAAGGACGAGACGCCGGACAGCGAGGGCACCCCCACCACCCGGATCGACCTCGAGGGCCTGGCCGACCGCATCGTGCCGTTCCCGGTCGAGGCCGCCCGCTACACCACCCTGCGGGCCGCGAAGGACGGTGTGCTGTGGCTGCGCCACCCGGTGCGCGGCGTCCTCGGCGCCTCCCGCGCGACCCCCGACGCGCCCGACCCCAAGACCGAGCTGGAGCGCTACGACCTGGTCCAGCAGCGCATCGAGTACCTCGCCGCCGACGCCGACCACTTCGTCGTCAGCGGCGACGGCAAGCGCGTCCTGCTGTGGACCGACA
Source organism: Streptomyces sp. NPDC047043 (assembly GCF_040644055.1). Taxonomy (NCBI): domain Bacteria; kingdom Bacillati; phylum Actinomycetota; class Actinomycetes; order Kitasatosporales; family Streptomycetaceae; genus Streptomyces; species Streptomyces sp. NPDC047043. Next base: position 154,606 of record NZ_JBEYVO010000018.1, on the reverse strand, counting down.
GCAAGCTCAAGGTCGTGCCCAGCGACCGGCGCGCCTCGAACGACGAGGACAGCGACTCGAACGTCACCGTCGACCTCACCCGCGTCCGGCAGACCGTCGACCCGGCCGCCGAGTGGCGGCAGATGTACGAGGAGACGGGCCGCATCATGCGGGACCACTTCTGGCGGCCCGACATGAGCGGCGTCGACTGGGACGGCGTCCTCGACCGCTACCGCCCCGTCCTCGACCGCGTCGCCACCCACAGCGACCTCGTCGACCTGCTCTGGGAGGTCCAGGGCGAGCTCGGCACCTCCCACGCGTACGTCCAGCCGCGCGGCGGCCACGGCAACGGCGCCCGCCAGGGCCTGCTCGGCGCCGACATCTCCCGTCACGAGGACGGCAGTTGGCGCGTGGACCGCATCCTGCCCGCGGAGACCTCCGACCCGGAGGCCCGCTCCCCGCTCGCCGCCCCCGGCGTCGCGGTCCGCCCCGGCGACACGATCGTCGCCGTCGCCGGGCACCCCGTGGACCCGGTGACCGGCCCCGGCCCGCTCCTGGTCGGCACGGCGGGCAAACCGGTGGAACTGACGATCTCTCCCTCCGGCGGCGGCGACGTACGGCACGCGGTCGTCGTGCCCATCGCCGACGAGGTGCCGCTGCGCTACCACGCCTGGGTCGCCGACCGCCGGGCCTACGTCCACGAGAAGTCCGGCGGCCGGCTCGGCTACCTCCACGTCCCCGACATGCAGGCCCCCGGCTGGGCCCAGATCCACCGCGACCTGCGCGTCGAGGTCGCCCGCGAGGGCCTCGTCGTCGACGTCCGCGAGAACGCCGGCGGCCACACCTCCCAACTCGTCGTCGAGAAGCTCGCCCGCCGGATCGTCGGCTGGGGCATGCCCCGCGGCATGCAGCCCTACAGCTACCCCGAGGACGCCCCGCGCGGCCCCGTCGTGGCCGTCGCCAACGAGTGGTCCGGCTCCGACGGCGACATCGTCAACGCGGCCATCAAGGCCCTCGGCATCGGCCCGGTCGTGGGCACCCGCACCTGGGGCGGCGTGATCGGCATCGACAGCCGCTACCACCTGGTCGACGGCACCCTGATCACCCAGCCCAAGTACGCGATCTGGCTCGAGGGCTACGGGTGGGGGGTGGAGAACCGCGGGGTGGACCCGGACGTGGAGGTGGTGCAGCGGCCGCAGGATTACGAGGCGGGGAGGGACGCCCAACTGGACGAGGCAATCCGGCTCGCGCTGGAGACGCTGGAGGAGCGGCCCGCGAAAACACCGCCGACGATGCCGACCTGAAGGGGCGCGGGGCTGTATCGATTTGCGGCTCCGCCGCGTGGGCGAGACCAGCCACGAATCACCCGCAGCCGACGACGATACGATGCCCCCCGTAAACCGCCGCCCAACCCCCGGAGGGACCCGCATGGCTGGGGAGCCGCAGGACGACTGCCTGTTCTGCAAGATCGTCGAGGGCCATGTCCCGGCGACGATCGTCCGCGAGACAGAAACCACCGTCGCCTTCCGGGACATCAACCCGCAGGCCCCCACGCACGTCCTGGTGATCCCCAAGGCGCACTACAAGAACGCCGCCGAGCTCGCCACCGCCGAACCGGCCCTCGCCGCCGACGTCCTGCGCGAGGCCCAGTCCGTCGCCGACGAGGACAAACTGGAGAGCTACCGCATCGTCTTCAACACCGGCGCCGGCGCCGGCCAGACCGTCTGGCACGCCCACGCACACGTCCTCGGCGGCCGCGGCCTGCAGTGGCCCCCCGGGTAACTCGCCGTGTCCGTACGTGAATTGGTGGTCCTCGGCACCGCCAGCCAGGTCCCGACCCGGCACCGAAACCACAACGGCTACCTGCTGCGCTGGGACGGCGAGGGCATCCTCTTCGATCCCGGCGAGGGCACGCAGCGTCAGATGCTGCGCGCCGGGGTCGCCGCGCACGACCTGAACCGCATCTGCATCACCCACTTCCACGGCGACCACTCCCTCGGTCTTGCGGGTGTCGTCCAGCGCATCAACCTCGACCGGGTGCCGCACGAGATCACCGCGCACTACCCGAAGTCCGGCAAGCGGTTCTTCGACCGCCTGCGCTACGCCACCGCCTACCGCGAGACGGTCGACCTCACCGAGGCCCCGGTCGAGTCGGACGGCCCCGCGGCCGTCACGCCCTCGTACACCCTCGAAGCCGTGAAGCTCTCGCACCCCGTCGAGTCCTACGGCTACCGGCTGATCGAACCCGACGGCCGCCGCATGCTGCCGGACCGTCTCGCCGCGCACGGCATCAAGGGCCCGGACGTCGGCCGCATCCAGCGCGAGGGCGTCGTCGACGGCGTGGCTCTGGAGGACGTCAGCGAAGTGCGCCGCGGCCAGCGGTTCGCGTTCGTCATGGACACCCGTCTGTGCGACGGCGTCCACGCGCTGGCGGACGGCTGCGACATGCTCGTCATCGAGTCGACGTTCCTCGACGAGGACACCGACCTCGCGGTCGAGCACGGCCACCTGACCGCGGGCCAGGCGGCGACCGTCGCGCGCGAGGCGGGCGTACGGCATCTGGTCCTCACGCACTTCAGTCAGCGCTACACCGACCCCGACGAGTTCGAGCGGCAGGCAAGGGCCGCCGGCTTCGAGGGCGAGTTGACGGTGGCGCACGATCTCCTCCGGGTGCCGGTTCCGAAACGGCGGTAAAACACCCGTACGATGCTGCGATGCCCCTCCCCAAAGCAGAACTGCACCTCCACATCGAAGGCACCCTGGAGCCGGAGCTGGCCTTCGAGCTGGCCGCCCGCAACGGCGTCGAGCTGCCGTACGCCGACACCGACGAGCTCCGCAAGGCGTACGACTTCGAGGACCTCCAGTCCTTCCTGAACCTGTACTACGAGCTCATGGCCGTCCTGCGCACCGAGCGGGACTTCGAGGACCTGGCGGGCGCCTATCTCGCCCGCGCCGCCGCGCAGGGCGTGCGGCACGCGGAGATCTTCTTCGACCCGCAGGCGCACATCGCGCGCGGGGTCCCCATGGGCACGGTCGTCGAGGGGCTGTGGCGGGCACTGGGGAGCAGCGAGGCGAACCACGGCATCTCCACCAAGCTGATCCTCTGCTTCCTGCGCGACGAGTCCGCCGAGTCGGCCCTCGAGACCCTGGAGGCCGCGAAGCCGTACCTGGACCGGATCACGGGCATCGGCCTCGACTCGGCCGAGGTCGGGCACCCGCCGGTGAAGTTCCGCGAGGTGTACGAGGCCGCGGCCGAGCTGGGGCTGCGGCGGGTGGCGCACGCGGGCGAGGAGGGCCCGCCGGAGTACATCACCGAGGCCCTCGACGTCCTCGGCATCGAGCGCGTGGACCACGGGCTGCGGTGCATGGAGGACCCGGCTCTGGTCGCCCGCCTGGTCCGCGACCGCATCCCGCTGACCCTGTGCCCCCTCTCCAACGTCCGCCTGCGCACGGTCGACACCCTCGCCGACCACCCGCTGCCGGCCATGCTCGACGCGGGCCTGCTCTGCACGGTCAACTCCGACGACCCGGCCTACTTCGGCGGCTACGCGGGCGACAACTTCGAGGCCGTGCACAAGACCCTGGGCTTGTCTCACGACCGGCTTCGCGAACTGGCCCGCAACTCCTTCCTCGCGTCCTTCCTGGAGGACGACGAGGAGCGGCGGGCACGGTATCTCGCCGAGGTGGAGGCATACGCCTTCTAGGCGGCCGTCGTGTCGTAGGCGTGCTGTTGGGCAGGCGCCTCCACCGGGATCTCGACGACCGGGAGGGGGCGCCTTCCCGTTCCCCGGGCCACGGCCGTCATCGGTACGGCGATCACGAGCAGCCCGGCGGCGAGCGCCACACCCATCACCGGGAACCCGGCCTGCGCCGACAGCAGGCTGCCCGTCAGCGGTCCCGCGGCGGTCCCCAGCGAGGACGCCGAACCGACCAGCACCGCCCAACGGCCGCGCGGATCCAGGGAGGCGGCCAGTCCGATCACGTACGACAGCACGACCGGGTAGAGCAGGTTCCAGGCGATCTCGCCGGTCGCGAAGGTGGTCAGGTCGGTCGCGGACGCGCTGAGGACGATGCAGGCCGAGATGAGAGCCGTACCGGTTCCGATGGGCACCGCCAGGCCGAGTCGCGGCCCGACCGCGCCCGCGCCGACGACTCCCAGCAGTCCTGCGCCGAGCGCCACCGCGAAGACCGCCCCCACGGTGGTCTCGGACAGGTGCGCCTGGGTGAGGCCGATGCGGCCGCTGACGCCCCAGAGGGCGTTCTGGACGAGGGACCAGCACAGCAGGGTGGCGGCGAGGACGAGGCCCGAGCGGGGGTGGGGGAGGGGCGTCCTGTCGTCGTGCTGCCCGGTCTGCGGGGCGGTTGTACGGACCGGGAGACGGCCCGTCAGGGGCCAGACGGCGAGCGCGGTGAGTGCGATGGCGGCCAGGGGTTGTCCATGGCCCGGGCCGAGGTGCGGCACGGTCAGATACACGACGCCCGCCAGCGCCGAGACGCAGAGCAGGCCGAGCGTGGTCACCCGGTGGGGATCGCTCCCCGACGCTCGAACACCCTCGCGCGGGGGGACCCCCATGGCGGCGATCCCGGTGGCGGCGACCGTCGTGGCCGTACCGGATCCGAAACCGCCGACGAGCGCGCCGACGACGACGGCCGGGACGGCGCTGCTGAGCGCGGCGCCCCCGTAGCCGACGACCGCGAGCACCAGCCCGATGCGGGCGAGCGTGCGCGGGCCGACACGGTCGACGCGGGAGGCGAGCAGGAACCCGGCCGCGGCCGAACTCAGCAGCAGCGCGCTGCCGATGGCACCCGCCTGGGTGGCGGACACCGGCAGCCCCGAATCCAGACGGCCGACGGTGGTCGGCAGCAGATACGGAGCGAGATACCCGGCCGTGAAAAGGGCGACGAGGGGCCAGGGGGTGGTGCGAGGGGCGAACACGGGCGTTCCCAGGGCATGCGAAAGCGGCTCAGAAAAAGGGGGTTGGGCGACGACCGTCGACGGACAGGAACGCGCGAAGAATTTGTATCAAGCACGCGGTTCCGGAAGAAGAGTGGGGGGTGTGATGTGGGGCACTTTGTGTTTCGGGTGGGGACGGCCGGGTAAACGAGCGCGCCCCACCTCGGAGGGCCTGCCCGCTAGCGCCAGTGCGGCGCGCCACCCGCGCCCGGCGCCGTCGCCTCGATCTTCGCCCTGATCTCCCGCATCACCGCCACGATCCGTTCCTCGTGCTCCGGTGTCAGCCGAGCCACCGGTACCGAGCAGCTGATCGCGTCCTGGGCGGGGGCGTCGTAGCGCAGGGCGAAGCCGAAACCGACGATGCCCGCGACGCCCTCCTCGCGGTCGACCGAGTAGCCGCGGACACGGATCCGCCCGAGGTCGGCGGCCAGTGACTCGCGGGTCGTGTGGGTGTTGGGGGTCAGCGCCTCGTACGGGCCCTCGGAGAGGTCGGCGTCGGGCCGTTCCGCGAGCAGTGCCTTGCCCAGCGCGCCCACGTGCGCCGGCAGCCGCCGCCCCACCCGGCTGATCGTCCGCAGGTACTCGTGCGACTCCCGCGTCGCGAGGTACGCCACGTCCCGCCCGTCCAGCCGCCCCAGATGGATCGTCTCGCCGAGCGCCTCCGACGCCTCGTCCAGATACGGCCGTACGACACGCACGCGCGGGTCGGAGTCCAGATAGCTGGTGCCGGTGAGCAGGGCGTGGATGCCGATGCCGTACAGCGAACCGGTGATGTCCGTACGCACCCAGCCCCGGCTGATCAGGGTCTGCAGCAGCGCGTACATCGAGCTGCGCGGCACGCCCAGCTCGTCCGCCAGCTCCTGCAGCCGCGCCGGACGGTCGCCGCGCGCGGCGAGCAGTTCCAGCAGCTCGACCGTCCGTGCGGCCGACTTCACCTCGCGGACGCCCCCGGTCTCGCTCGCGGCCCCGCCACCCGTCTCCGACATGAGCCGATCGTAATCGGCCACCCCCGACCCATTGACGCCCGGTGTTCGTGTATCTAACCTCCATCTTCATACATGGATGATGTCTACATAGGGAGATGGTCGAGGGTGAGCCTCGATACGGACACGGTCCGGCGGTTGCGGGACGGCATGGCGGGCGGCGTGCTGTCGTTCCCGCTCACGAGCTTCCACGACGACGGCTCCCTCGACGTCGACGGCTTCCGCGCCCATGTCGCGGCGCAGATCGCCACCGCCCCCGGCGCCGTCTTCCCCGCCTGCGGCACCGGCGAGTTCTTCTCGCTGGACGAGGACGAGTACCGGCAGGTCGTGACCGTCGCCGTGGAGGAGGCGGGCGGGCGGGTGCCCGTCGTCGCCGGTATCGGATACGGCTGGGCGCAGGCCGTACGGTTCGCGCGCATCGCCGAGGAGGCCGGCGCCGACGCGCTGCTCGTCCTGCCGCACTACCTGGTCGCCGCCCCGCAGGACGGCCTGGTGGCGCAGGTCGAGCAGATCGCGGCCCGCACATCGCTCCCGCTCATCGCCTACCAGCGCGGCCAAGTCGCCTTCACCGCCGCCTCGTTGAGGCGCATCGCGGACATTCCCAACGTCGTCGGCCTCAAGGACGGCCACAGCGACCTGGACCGCCTCCAGCGCCTCACCCTCGCCGCACCCGAGGGCTTCCTCTTCTTCAACGGCGCCTCGACCGCCGAGATCCAGGCCCGCGCCTACGCCACCGTCGGCGTCCCGGCCTACTCCTCCGCCGTCCACGCCTTCGCCCCCGAGATCGCCAACGCCTTTTTCGGCGCCCTGCGCGACGGCGACGACAAGAAGGTGGAGCGGCTGCTGCGCGACTTCTACGTCCCGCTCGTCGAACTCCGCGACCGGGTACCGGGATACGCCGTGTCCCTGGTGAAGGCGGCGGCCCGGCTGCGCGGCCGCCCCGTCGGCCCCGTCCGCGCCCCGCTCACGGACCCGTCGGCCACCGACCTGGCCGACCTCAAGACCCTCCTGACCACCGGACTCGACCTCGTGGGAGCCTCCCTGTGAACCTCACCATCACCGACGTACGGCTGACGCCGATCCTGGTCGCCGACCCGCCACTGCTCAACACGCAGGGCGTGCACCAGCCGTACACCCCGCGGCTGATCGTGGAGGTGGTGACGGCCGACGGGATCACGGGCGTCGGCGAGACGTACGGCGACACCAAGTACCTGGAGCTGGCCCGCCCCTTCGCCGAGAAACTCGTCGGCCGCCAAGTGTCCGACCTGAACGGCCTGTTCACCGTTGCCGACGAGGTCGCCGTCGACGACTCCCGGGTCTCCGGGCAGGTCGACGTCGGGGGACTGCGCGGCGTCCAGACCGCCGACAAGCTGCGGCTGTCCGTCGTCTCCGGCTTCGAGGTCGCCTGCCTCGACGCCCTCGGCAAGGCGCTCGGGCTGCCGGTGCACGCGCTGCTCGGCGGCAAGCTGCGCGACGCGGTGGAGTACAGCGCGTACCTGTTCTACAAGTGGGCCGACCACCCCGAGGGCGTGGCCTGCGAGAAGGACGACTGGGGCGCCGCGGTCGATCCGGCCGGGGTGGTGGAGCAGGCCCGGCTGTTCAAGGAGCGGTACGGGTTCACCTCGTTCAAGCTCAAGGGCGGTGTGTTCCCGCCGGACGAGGAGATCGCCGCGATCCTGGCCCTCGCCGAGGCCTTCCCCGGGCACCCGCTGCGCCTGGACCCCAACGGCGCCTGGAGCGTGGAGACCTCGCTGAAGGTGGCCAAGGAGCTCGGGGACGTCCTCGAGTACCTGGAGGACCCGGCGCTCGGCACGCCCGCCATGGCCGAGGTCGCCGCCGCGACCGGCGTACCGCTCGCCACCAACATGTGCGTGACGACCTTCGCCGAGATCAGGGAAGCCTTCACCCGCGATGCCGTCCAGGTGGTCCTCTCCGACCACCACTACTGGGGCGGCCTGCGCAACACCCAGCAACTGGCCGCGATCTGCCGCACGTTCGGCGTCGGCATCTCCATGCACTCCAACACCCACCTGGGGATCAGCCTGGCCGCGATGACCCACGTCGCGTCCACCGTCCCGGGCCTCCACCACGCCTGCGACTCCCACTACCCCTGGCAGTCGGAGGATGTCCTCACCGAACGCCTGACCTTCGAATCCGGCAAGGTCACCGTCTCCGACGCACCGGGCCTCGGCGTCGAACTCGACCACGACAAGCTGCAGTTCCTGCACCAGCGATGGCTCGACGACGACGGTGCGCTCCGCGAGCGCGACGATGCGGCGGCGATGCGCGTCGCCGACCCCGAGTGGGTCACCCCGGCCGTCCCCCGCTGGTAACGCCCCTTTTCCCCGCTGCTGCTTCCCCCTTCCCCCTGCTCACGACCGGAGCCGCTCGTGTCCGCAGTAGTCCCCGAAGTGCACCCGCCCGCCGTCCGATCCGCCATCCGCAAGATCTTCCGCCGAGTGGTCCCGCTGTTCTTCGTGATGTTCGTCGCGAACTACATGGACCGCGTCAACCTCGGCTTCGCCCAGGACGAGTTGCGTGCCGACGTAGGACTGTCGGCCGCCGCCTTCGGTCTCGGTGCCGGCATCTTCTTCATCGCGTACGCCATCTTCGAAGTCCCCTCCAACATGCTGATGGAGCGCTTCGGCGCCAAGGTCTGGCTGACCAGGATCATGATCAGCTGGGGGATCGTCGCCACCGCGATGGCCTTCGTGAACAGCGCCGGCATGTTCTACGCCCTGCGCTTCCTGCTCGGCGTGGCGGAGGCGGGCTTCTTCCCGGCCGTCATCTACTACTTCAGCCGCTGGCTGCCGGACTCCCACCGGGGCCGCGCCACGTCGATCTTCCTGATGGGCTCCGGCACGGCGACGGTCATCGTGGGACCGATCTCCGGCGCACTCCTCGAGATGCACGGCATCTGGGGCCACTCCGGCTGGCAGTGGATGTTCTTCGTCGAGGGCGTCTTCTCCGTCGTACTCGGCTTCGTGGTCTTCCGCTTCCTCGACTCCGGTGTCGAGACGGCGAGTTGGCTGACCGAGGAGGAGAAGCGGGAGCTGGTGGCGGTCATCGACGCGGAGCAGGACGGCCGCGACACCGCCCGCGCCAAGGTCTCCCGCTGGAAGCTGCTGGCCGACCCCCAGATGCTGCTGTTCCTCTGGATCTACTTCGCGATCAACGTCGCCCTGTACGCGGTGACCTTCTGGCTGCCGTCGATCGTGGACGACATCGGCGGGCTCGGCGACTTCCAGGTCGGGCTGCTGACCGCCGTCCCCTGGCTGTGCGCGATCGCCGCGGTGTACGCCGCCGGGCGGCTCTCGGACCGTATCGGCAAGCGGCGCCCGGTGCTCGTCGCGCTGCTGGTCCTCGGCGGCTGCGGCACGCTGCTCGCGGTGTTCGTGTCGCCGTGGGTGAGCCTCGGGGCGCTCTGCCTGGCCGCGATGGGCTTCAAGCCGGCCTCGCCGATCTTCTGGACCATCCCGCAGAGCTACCTCGACGCCCGGGCCGCCGCCCCCGGCATCGCGCTGATCAACTCCATCGGCAACCTGGGCGGCTTCGTGGCCCCCACGGCCTTCGGGATCATCGAGGACACGACGGGCTCGACCAAGGGCGGCCTGGTCGGCCTGACGGTCGTCGGCTTCCTGGCCGCGCTGAGCGTCCTGCTGGTCCGCGGCGGCGGCCGCAACGACCGGATCCGCACCGGCCGGGCCCCCGCCCCGAAGGCCGCGGCCCCGGCCCCCGAGGCGACCCCGGGCGCGGCCCGCACGACGCACCCGGGACCCGCGACGGCCTGACGCGAGGCCCGCCCCTACAGGCTGACGCGAAGGACGGCTGCGGCGTGAGCGCCGACACGTTGTCGGTGGTGTGGTGCACACTGGCCTGATCCGCACCATGTCAGGGAGTGCACCGTGATCGCGCCCAACGCGTCCACCGGAAAGGGACCGTCGACCACCACAGCGGGATCGGCCTGCCAGGCCCAGGTCGACCCCCTCGCCGCCCTGCGCACACCGGACGATCCCCCCTGGGACGTGTACCTGACCGGCCCCGTCTTCCTCGACATCATCTTCACCGGGCTCGACTCCGCCCCGGTGCGCGGGACCGAGTCCTGGGCGCGCGGGATGGGGTCGAGCCCCGGCGGCGTCGCCAACATGGCCACGGCCCTGGCCCGCCTCGGTCTGCGGACGTCCCTCGCGGCGGCCTTCGGCGACGACCACTACGGGGAGTACTGCTGGGACGCGCTGGAGCAGGGCGAGGGCATCGACCTCTCCACCTCGCGCACGGTCCCCGGCTGGCACTCCTCGGTCACGGTCTCGATGGCGTACGAGGGCGAGCGCACGATGGTCTCGCACGGCCACGAGCCGCCACCGGAGGCCGCGTTCGTCCGGGCGGGCTCGCCGGGCGCCCCCGACAGCTCGCCCCGCGCGCGTGCCGCCATCGCCTCCCTCACGCCCGGCAAGCGCGCACCCTGGATCGCCGAGGCCGCCGGCCGAGGCACCCGCATCTTCGCCGACGTCGGCTGGGACGACACCGGCGCCTGGGACCTGGCGGGCCTGCCCGACCTCGAACACTGCGAGGCGTTCCTGCCGAACGCGGAGGAGGCGATGCGGTACACGGGCGCCGCGACCCCCCGCGCCGCCGCCCACGCCCTCACCGAACACGTACCGCTCGCGGTGGTCACCCTCGGTGCGGAGGGGGCGTACGCCGTCGACGGACATACGGGAGAGACGGCCGAGGTCCCCGCCATCGCGGTGGAGGCCCTCGACCCGACCGGTGCGGGCGACGTGTTCGTCGCCGGCTTCGTCACCGGCACCCTGGCCGGCTGGCCGCTGGCCGACCGGCTCGCCTTCGCCGGGCTGACGGCGGCCTTGTCCGTGCAGGAGTTCGGCGGGTCCCTGTCGGCGCCGGGCTGGTCGGAGATCGGGGCGTGGTGGCGGGAGGTGCAGTCGGTGCAGGCGCAGGATCCTGCGGCGCTGCAGCGGTACGGGTTCCTGGAGCGGTTGGTCCCGGGGGAGGAGCCGGCGAGACCGTGGCCGTTGCGCAGGGCCGTGCCGACGATCGGGTTCAGGTCGGCCTGAGGCCGGCTGCGTCCGGCGACGGCATGTGAAACACAGGCCGCCGAAAAGCCCTACGGCGTTGTCAGTCCCCCGGCGTACGCTTGAAAACGTCAAGGCAGCCCAAGCGGCTGGCGTGTCGTGATCGAGGAGGACGAGCAAGGCCTACAGAGCCGGCCCATGACTCAGACACCCACAGCTCACACTCCCGCGCAGGGGCAGGCGAGAGCACATTTCACCGTCCCCGCCCAGCACCCCATGGTGACCGTCCTGGGGTCCGGCGACTCCCTTCTGCGCGTGATCGAGAAGGCCTTCCCGGCGGCCGACATACACGTCCGGGGAAACGAGATCAGCGCGGTCGGCGATGCCGCGGAAGTCGCCCTCATCCAGCGCCTGTTCGACGAGATGATGCTGGTGCTCCGCACCGGACAGCCGATGACGGAGGACGCAGTGGAACGCTCGATCGCCATGCTCAGAGCGAGTGAGAACGGTGAGAGTGACGGCCAGGAGACCCCGGCCGAGGTACTCACCCAGAACATCCTCTCCTCGCGCGGCCGCACGATCCGCCCCAAGACCCTCAACCAGAAGCGGTACGTCGACGCGATCGACAAGCACACGATCGTCTTCGGCATCGGCCCCGCCGGTACGGGCAAGACCTACCTCGCCATGGCCAAGGCGGTGCAGGCCCTGCAGTCCAAGCAGGTCAACCGCATCATCCTGACCCGGCCCGCGGTCGAGGCGGGCGAGCGGCTCGGCTTCCTGCCGGGCACGCTCTACGAGAAGATCGACCCCTACCTGCGCCCGCTGTACGACGCACTGCACGACATGCTGGACCCGGACTCGATCCCGAGGCTGATGGCGGCCGGGACCATCGAGGTCGCACCGCTGGCATACATGCGTGGCCGCACCCTCAACGACGCCTTCATCATCCTGGACGAGGCCCAGAACACCTCGCCCGAGCAGATGAAGATGTTCCTCACCCGCCTCGGCTTCGACTCGAAGATAGTGATCACGGGTGACGTGACGCAGGTCGACCTGCCCAACGGCACCAAGTCGGGTCTGCGCCAGGTCCAGGAGATCCTCGAGGGCCTCGACGACGTCCACTTCTCGCGCCTCACGTCCCACGATGTCGTACGGCACAAGCTCGTCGGCCGTATCGTCGACGCGTACGAGAAGTACGACAGCAAGCACGGCACCGAGAACGGCACCCACAAGGGCGGCCGGGGCAGGCAGTCCGGGCACAAGGGGAAGTAGACAGACACCGCACCATGTCGATCGACGTCAACAACGAGTCCGGAACCGAGGTCGACGAGCAGGCGATCCTCGACATCGCCCGCTACGCACTCGCGCGGATGCGCATCCACCCGCTCTCCGAGCTCTCGGTGATCGTCGTGGACGCCGACGCCATGGAGCAGCTGCACATCCAGTGGATGGACCTGCCCGGCCCCACGGATGTCATGTCCTTTCCGATGGACGAGCTGCGTCCGCCGTCGAAGGACGCCGAGGAGGCTCCGCAGGGTCTCCTCGGCGACATCGTGCTCTGCCCCGAGGTCGCCAAGAAGCAGGGTGAGGAAGCGGCCACGCAGCACTCCATGGACGAGGAGCTCCAACTGCTCACCGTCCACGGCGTGCTGCACCTTCTCGGGTACGACCACGAGGAGCAGAGCGAGAAGGCCGAGATGTTCGGCCTGCAGGCAGCCATCGTGGACGGCTGGCGCGCGGAGAAGGGCCTGACCGGCCCGTCCCCGGCCCCGACCGTCTCATGAGTCCGCAGATCGTCGCGGGCGCGATCGCGCTGGTCGTCGTCGCCTGGCTCGCCGCCTGTGCGGAGGCGGGCCTCGCGCGCGTCTCCAGCTTCCGCGCCGAGGAGGCCGTGCGCAGCGGCCGGCGCGGCAGCGCGAAGCTCGCGCAGGTCGCCGCCGACCCGACCCGCTATCTCAACGTCGCCCTGCTGGTCCGCGTCGCCTGCGAGATGGCGGCCGCGGCCCTGGTGACGTACGCCTGTCTGCAGGAGTTCGCCGGCACCACCCGCGCCCTGCTGGTCGCGATCGGCGTGATGGTCCTGGTGTCGTACGTCGCCGTCGGGGTCTCCCCGCGCACCATCGGCCGGCAGCACCCGCTGAACACGGCGACGGCGGCGGCGTACGTCCTCGTGCCCCTGGCCAGGATCATGGGCCCGATCCCCAACCTCCTGATCCTGATCGGTAACGCGCTCACTCCCGGCAAGGGCTTCCGCCGCGGCCCCTTCGCCTCCGAGGCGGAGCTGCGGGCGCTGGTCGACCTGGCGGAGGCGGAGTCGCTGATCGAGGACGAGGAGCGCCGCATGGTGCACTCGGTCTTCGAGCTGGGCGACACCCTCGTACGGGAGGTCATGGTCCCCAGGACCGACCTCGTCGTCATCGAGCGCTACAAGACGATCCGCCAGGCGTTGACGCTCGCGCTCCGCTCCGGCTTCTCCCGCATCCCGGTCACCGGCGAGAGCGAGGACGACATCGTCGGGATCGTGTACCTGAAGGACCTGGCGCGCAAGACGCACATCAGCCGCGACGCCGAGTCCGAACTCGTCTCGACGGCCATGCGCCCGGCGGCCTTCGTCCCCGACACCAAGAACGCCGGCGACCTGTTGCGCGAGATGCAGCAGGACCGCAACCACGTCGCCGTCGTCATCGACGAGTACGGCGGCACGGCCGGCATCGTCACCATCGAGGACATCCTCGAGGAGATCGTCGGCGAGATCACCGACGAGTACGACCGCGAACTCCCGCCCGTGGAGGACCTGGAGGACGACCGCTACCGCGTCACCGCCCGCCTCGACATCACCGACCTCGGCGAGCTGTACGGCCTCGACGAGTACGACGACGAGGATGTGGAAACGGTCGGCGGCCTGCTCGCGAAGGCCCTGGGCCGCGTGCCCATCGCGGGCGCGTCGAGCGTCGTGGAGCTTCCCGACGGTCGCGAACTCCGCCTCACCGCCGAGGCCGCGGCCGGACGCCGGAACAAGATCGTGACGGTGCTGGTGGAGCCGGTGGGATCGGCCGATTCCAAGGAGGGGCAGGACGAGTGACGGACGCCCACGGCCGCCCGGAGACCGGCGAGGAGACCCCCGTATGACCCCTCAGGAACTGCGCGCCTTCTGTCTGTCCTTCAACGCGGCCGTGGAGGACTTCCCCTTCGCGCCCGAGATCTCGGTCTTCAAGGTGTTGGGCAAGATGTTCGCCCTCTCCTGGCTCGACAACCGCCCTCTTACGGTCAACCTCAAGTGCGACCCCGAGGACGCGGTCCGGCTGCGGGCCGACCACCCGGGTCTGATCATTCCCGGGTACCACATGAACAAGCGGCACTGGAACACCGTCACGGTCGACGGTGAGCTCCCGGACCGGCTGGTCCGGGAGCTCGTCGAGGACTCGTACGACCTGGTCGTCGCCGGGCTGCCGCGCGCCGAGCGCCTCAGACTCGACCGGCCCTGAGCGCACGCCCGTCCCGACGACGAGGGTTTCCGGACACGGCCGGCCGAACTGACCGGGGCGCCGCGGGGCGATGTACCCCGTGGCCGGATAGCGGCCCCACCGGTACGTATGCTCGGCTCATGACCGACAGCAGTGCGCTTGATCCCGAGGACCGCAAGATCGTCACCCTGGCCCGTTCCGCGCGGGCCCGCAACGGCGTGCCCGAGGGTGCGGCCGTACGGGACGACACCGGCCGTACGTATGTCGCCGGCACCGTCGAGCTGCCCTCACTGAAGCTGAGCGCGCTGCAGACCGCGGTGGCCATGGCGGTGGCGTCCGGCGCGAAGTCCCTGGAGGCGGCGGCCGTGGTGACGGAGGCCGAGTCGGCCTCCGACCAGGACCGGGCCGCGGTGGCGGACCTGGGCGGAGCCCGGACGCCCGTGCTGGTCGCAGGGCCCGACGGCACGGTTCGGAGCACCGTGACCGCAGGCTGAAAACCGGCCGCTTCAGACTCGTCCGGAATTCGTCCTTGCCGTTTCTCCATCCCACGCGCATCAATGGAACCGGTAGTTCCGACGGACCGTCAGATTCGCCCTGCCACCCCCCACGCGGCGTACCGCACCACGCCGCCCGACGGCCCGGTCGGACCTCTCCCATCCATCCCCACATGGCAGTTCCCAGCTTCGGGAAGGGAGCCGGATCCCCAATGAGAGCCAAACGAACAGGTATGGGTGCGGCAATGGCGGTGGGGGCCCTCGCGGCCGTCTCGCTCGCGTTCGCGCCCAGCGCCCTCGCCGTCACCCCCGACACGGCGACGATCAACGCGGACTGCGGAAGCTTCGGCAGCGGTGCGGCCACGCTCACGGCCACCCAGGACGGCACGGCGGCCACCATCACCGTCACGTCGGCCGTGACGGCGCCGATCGCCCTGTCGCAGGACTCGATCTCCTCCACGCTCACCCTCGTGAACAACACGACCGGTGGCACCAGCGTCTTCAGCGGGACGAAGAACCCCGCGATCGCCGCCGGTGACCCCGTCACCGTCGGTCCCCTCGACGGCACTGTCGCCTCCGGCGACAGCCTTGAGGCCTACGGCGGCTCGCTGCAGCTGACCGTCCTCGGGATCACCGTCACCTGCACGGCGACCGGTCTGCAGTCGCCCGGACCGTTCGTCTTCGACTGAGCCGCGGCACGAACTCACCTGTGTGGACCGTCGGTTCGCGAACCTGTGGAACTGACGGTCCATCAGTTCAGTTGCGGCGTCTCCATTGACTTCTCACGCAATCCACACATCAATGCCCCCAGTGAGCGCACGAGAAGAGGGGGCACACCCATGGGTCCGATCACCCGAAGACGCCGCTGGGCGTCTCTGCTCGGGGCGACCGCGCTCGCGGTCACCGCGGGCGGCGCGCTGGCCTGTCCGGCCAGCGCCTCCACCAACGTGGACTTCGCCACGCACTGCATCCCGCCCGCCGTCGCCGGCATCCCGCCGATCGACGGCACGACCACCGCCAACGTCTCGGTGGACAACACCAGTCCGAAGGTCGGCGACACCGTCACCGTGACCTACACGGTCGTCAAGCCCGCCGCCAGCAACCCCACCGCCATCGCCCTGCCGGCCGACATCATGACGCCCACCGGCAAGGTCACCCTCGGCGGTGCGCAGACCGGTGACGTCACGGTCGCCGGGCCCAAGAAGAACGACCCGGTGCCGGGCAACGGCGCCTTCCCGTCGTTCTCCATGACCGGCACCTTCAAGGTCACCGCGGCCGGATCGATCACGCTCTCGCCCGGCGACTACAACATCCACACCAGCTACATCCTCGAGCTGGACACCCCCTGCACGGTGACCAACCCGCCCGCCCCGGTCTCCGAGACCGTCACGGCGACGGACGCCACCCCGGTCAACAACCGTGCCATCTCGCTGGGTTCGCCCTCCGGGAACGCCGGTGACAGCGTGACCGTCAACGGCAGCAAATTCACGGCGGGCGCGACCGTCACCCTCGCCGGACGCTCCGGGGACACCCAGACCGCGGACACGGCGACCGTCACCGCCGGCACCGACGGCTCCTTCAGCGGCTCGCTCGTCGTCAACGACAAGACGACGACGGGTGTGGTGGCGTACGAGGGAAGCGCCTGGAGCGCCGACAAGGGGGCCGGGCCCGCGGCCTACGTCGTCAACGACAACACCCCCGTTCCCGACGGCAGTCAGAAGCTGACGACGACCGTGAAGGCGGGCACGCTGTCCATGTCCCAGGCCGGGGACTCCGTCGCGCTGTCGGCGGTCGACTTCGGCAAGGGCGGGGCCTCGACCGGTGCCCTGAACGCCGTCAGCGTCAAGGACTTCCGCGGCGGACCCGCGGGCTGGTCCCTGACCGGCAAGGTCACCGACTTCACCGGTCCCGGTGCCAAGATCGATGCGGGGAAGCTGAGTTGGACGCCTGCCTGTGCCACCAAGGCGGGCAGTCCGAGCACGTGTCAGGCGGGCTCGGCGGGCACGGTGGGCAGTTCGGGCGCGACCCTGGCGTCCACACCCAACGGCACGCTGACCGGCGGCGAGTTCACGGCGGATGCCGGGCTCTCCCTGGACGTACCGGCGTTCACGCCCCCGGGCGCGTACTCCGGCGTCCTCACCCTCACACTCAGCTGACCGTACGGGCGTCCGCACCCGCCCGTCCATTCCGTACACGTGGGGGTCCGCACCCATGAGAAAGCTCTACGTCCTCCTGCTGGGCCTGCTCCTCGCGAGCCTGGGCGTCTCAACGCCCGCACAGGCCGCCGACAACGGCAGTTGGTCCGTCTACCCCGTCTCCTCCAAGGTCGCGGCCCGCCCGTACTTCTACCTCTCCGCCGATCCGGGCACGACCATCGAGGACAACGTGGTCGTCGCCAACAAGACCGCCCGGCCGATGACCTTCCGCCTCTACGCGGCCGACGCGTACAACACCCCGCGGGACGGCGGCTTCGCCGTGAAGACCGTGAAGGAGAAGCAGCGGGGCGTGGGTGCCTGGGCCAAGCCCGCCAAGTCCCGCGTGACGGTGCCGCCGCACGGCAAGGTCACCGTCCCCTTCACGCTGGACGTACCTCAGGGCGCCGAACCCGGCGACCACCCGGGCGCTCTGGTCGCCCTCGACGAACGGATCGACAAGGGTGACGGCTCCCTCGCCCTCGGTGTGCAGCGCGCCGTCGCCGCCCGCGTCTACCTCCGCGTCGGCGGCCCGACCCTCCCCGCGATCGCCGTCGAGAACGTCCACGTGGTCCACCACCAGCCGCTCGTCCCCGGCCTCGGCGACAGCGCGGCGACGATCTCCTACACCCTGCACAACACCGGAAACGTCACCCTGAACCCGAAGGTGGAGCTTCGCGCGGAGGGCCTCTTCGGCCGTACGCTCCTGTCCCGCGACCTCTCCCGCATCCCCTCCGAGCTGCTGCCCGGCCAGCGCGTCCACCTCACCGAACCGTGGCGCGGCGCGCCCCAACTCGACTGGGGCGACGTCACGTTGACGGCGAGCGCGACGGACACGCGGAACTCGCAGAGCGCGTCGTTCTTCGCACTGCCGTGGCTGGTGGCGGTGGTCCTGCTCGTGGTGGCGGTCGTGGGGGTCGTGCTCGTGGTCAGAGCGCGTCGGGGCCGCGCTCTCCCGTCCGTACCCGTACGACCGTCTCGACCGGCAGGGCCCACACCTTCCCGTCCCCGATCTTCCCCGTCTGTGCGGCCTTGACGATCGCGTCGATCACGGCGTCCGATTCCGCGTCCTCGACGACGACCTCGATACGGACCTTGGGGACGAGGTCGACCTGGTACTCGGCGCCGCGGTACACCTCGGTGTGGCCGCGCTGCCGGCCGTACCCGCTGGCCTCGGTCACGGTCAGACCGTGCACGCCGAGTTCCTGGAGGGCGGTCTTCACCTCGTCGAGGCGGTAGGGCTTGACGATCGCGGTGATGAGCTTCATGCCTGGCTCTGGACCTTCTGCGCGGAGGAGAGGACGGAGGACGAGACCGGGGCGCCGTGGCCCAGGACGCCGTGATCGTATGCGGTCTCGGCGTGCACCGTAAGGTCCAGGCCGGTGTGCTCCTGCTCCTCGCTGGCGCGCAGGCCCATCGCCTTGTCGATCAGCTTGCCGATGCCGTACGTCGCGAGGAAGGCGTACGCGGCCACGACGACCACGGCCACGGCCTGCTTGCCGAGCTGGGTGAGCCCGCCGCCGTAGAGGAGGCCCTCGGCGCCACCGGTCATCGCCTTCTCCGCGAAGACGCCGATGAGCAGGGTGCCGATGATGCCGCCGACCAGGTGGACACCGACGACGTCGAGCGAGTCGTCGTAGTTGAGCCTGAACTTCCAGCTCACGGCGTACGAGCAGACGACACCGGCGGCGAGGCCGACGACCAGGGCGCCGAGCAGGGAGACGGACCCGCAGGACGGTGTGATCGCGACCAGGCCCGCGACCGCGCCGGAGGCCGCGCCCAGAGTTGTCGGATGTCCGTCGCGCTTCTGCTCGACGAAGAGCCAGCCGAGCAGGCCGGTGCAGCCGGCGGCGAGGGTGTTGAGGAAGGCGGCGGCCGCGAGGCCGTTGGCGCCGAGGGCGGAGCCGGCGTTGAAGCCGAACCAGCCGAACCAGAGGAGACCGGCGCCCAGCATCACCATGGGGAGGTTGTGCGGGCGCATGGCGTCCTTCTTGAAGCCGAGCCGCGGGCCGATGACCAGGCAGAGCGCCAGTCCCGAGGCGCCGGAGGTGATCTCGACGGGAAGACCGCCGGCGAAGTCGAGGGCGCCGAGGCGGTTCGCGATCCAGCCGCCGGGGCCCCAGACCCAGTGGGTGACGGGAACGTATACGAGCAGCGCCCAGACGGGGACGAAGACCAGCCAGGCGCCGAACTTCACACGGTCCGCGATCGCGCCGCTGATGAGGGCGGCGGTGATGATCGCGAAGGTGAGCTGGAACGTGGCGAAGAGGAGGGTGGGGACGGTGCCCTGCACGCTGTCGGGCCCGAGACCGGCCATCCCGGCGTGCTTCAGCCCGCCGATGAGTCCGCCGCCGATGTCGTCGCCGAAGGCGAGCGAGTAGCCGGCGGCCAGCCACACCACCGTGACCAGGGCGATCGACACGAAGCTCATCATCAGCATGTTGAGGACGCTCTTCGTGCGGACCATGCCGCCGTAGAAGAGGGCGAGGCCCGGGGTCATCAACAGGACGAGGGCGGTGGCGGCGAGCAGCCAGGCGGTGTCACCTGTGTCTACGTGCGCTGCGGCGAGGGTCACGGTCGTCTCCAACGAGGTGGGGGCTCGTCAGAGGTTCACCGGGGTGCGTTTCCGGATGTGCACGTGCGTGTTTCCGTGATGTTTCGTTGCGTGGAGGTTTCCTGAATCTCACAGGGTGGACGGCGATCGCTGGGTGATCGCTCGGTTGTACGGCGGGGCTCTTTGGATCAGGGAGAATGGGCGTCATGAGCGTTCGTAGTCAGTCATCCGAGCCGTCGGCGTCGTCGGCGGCACCCCACCGCGCCGGCTTCGCCTGCTTCGTGGGCCGCCCCAACGCGGGCAAGTCCACCCTTACGAACGCTCTGGTCGGGCAGAAGGTGGCGATCACCGCGAACCAGCCGCAGACGACGCGGCACACGGTACGGGGGATCGTGCACCGGGAGGACGCCCAGCTGATCCTGGTCGACACCCCTGGGCTGCACAAGCCGCGCACGCTGCTGGGGGAGCGGCTCAACGACGTCGTACGCACCACCTGGGCCGAGGTCGACGTGATCGGCTTCTGCCTGCCCGCGAACGAGAAGCTCGGCCCCGGTGACCGCTTCATCGCGAAGGAGCTGGCGTCGATCAAGAAGACGCCGAAGATCGCGATCGTCACCAAGACCGACCTCGTGGACGGCAAGACGCTCGCCGAACAGCTCATCGCGATCGACCAGCTCGGCAAGGAGCTGGGCTTCGAGTGGGCGGAGATCGTGCCGGTGTCGGCGGTCGGCGACAAGCAGGTGGACCTGCTGGCCGATCTGATCGTCCCGCTCCTCCCGGAGGGGCCCGCCCTCTATCCCGAGGGCGACCTCACCGACGAGCCCGAGCAGGTCATGATCGCGGAACTGATCCGGGAGGCCGCGCTCGAGGGCGTACGCGACGAACTCCCGCACTCCATCGCGGTCGTGGTGGAGGAGATGCTCCCGCGCGAGGACCGCCCCGCCGACAAGCCCCTCCTCGACATCCACGCCTTCGTCTACATCGAGCGCCCCAGCCAGAAGGGCATCATCATCGGCCCCAAGGGCAAGCGCCTGAAGGAGGTCGGCATCAAGAGCCGCAAGCAGATCGAGGCACTGCTCGGCACTCCTGTGTTCCTCGACCTCCACGTCAAGGTCGCCAAGGACTGGCAGCGGGATCCTCGGCAGTTGCGGAAGCTGGGGTTCTGAGCGGGGTGCGGCGGGGCCGCATGCGGCTGAGGGCGGTCGGCGGCGAGTCACGGAAGCGGATCGAGGCACTGTTGGGG
>NZ_JBEYVO010000018.1:0-133614 GCF_040644055.1 Streptomyces sp. NPDC047043 | reverse complement strand
GATGCCGGCCGCGTGGCGGTAGCCGCACATTGATGCAGCCTGGACCTTCACGTGAAGGTGGCGAAGGACTGGCGGCGGGATCCTCGGCAGTTGCGCAAGCTGGGGTTCTGAGCGGGGTGGGGCGGGGCCGCATGCGGCTGAGGGCGGTCGGCGGCGAGTCGCGGAAGCGGATCGAGGCGCTGTTGGGGATGCCGGCCGCGTGGCGGTAGCCGCACATTGATGCAGCCTGGACCTTCACGTGAAGGTGGCGAAGGACTGGCGGCGGGATCCTCGGCAGTTGCGGAAGCTGGGGTTCTAAGGGGTTGCTCCCTGTGGGGACATGTCCTGCAGGCCCACCACCCGCAGCAGTTGCAGGCGTTCGTGCGACTCCGTGCCCGGGCGGGCCGTGTGGATGATGAGGGCGTGGTGGTCGTCCTGGTTCAGGAGGATCTCGCAGTCCAGCTCCAGCAGGCCCACCAGAGGGTGCCGGAAGCGTTTCGTCGACCGGCGGCGCACCGCCACCTCGTGCTCGGCCCACAGGCGGGCGAACTCCTCGCTCCCCGCCCGTAGTTCGGCCACCAGCGCGGCCGGTTCCGGGTCGTCGGGACGCGCCGCCGCCACCGACCGCAGGTTGGCCACATGGGCCCGCGCGTGCTCCGCCACGTCCTCCGGCGGGAACAGCTCCCGCGCCGCCGGGTCCAGGAAGAAGCGGCGCAGCATGTTGCGGTCCCGCGGCGGGCGCGCGAACGCGTCCCCGCTCAGCGCCCGCGCCATCGCGTTCTGCGCCAGCACCTCGCCGCAGTCGCTCACCACCGACGCCGGGGTGTCGTGCAGCCGGTCCAGGACCAGAAGCAGACCCGGGCGTACGTGATCGGACACGGTCCCGTGGCGCGGCGGCTCCTCGCCCGCCAGGTGGAACAGGTGGTCGCGTTCGTCGTCCGTCAGCCGCAGCGCGCGGGCCAGCGCCGTCAGCATCTGGCGGGACGGGCGCGGGCCCCGGGACTGTTCCAGCCGGGTGTAGTAGTCGACCGACATGCCGGCCAGCTGCGCCACCTCCTCGCGGCGCAGGCCGGGGGTGCGGCGCCGGGCACCCGGCGCCAGCCCCACGTCGGACGGATCCAGTCGGGCACGGCCGCGGCGCAGGAAGTCGGCAAGTTCGGCTCGGTTCACCTCTTCAGCGTGCGGGAGACGGCCCGGCTTATCCAGGGACTGTCGATCCCCCGATCGGGAGGTCTCTCCCGCTCCCCGCGCCACCCTCCAAAGCTGGTCGGCAACGAGAGGAGCAGAACATGCTGACATTGGTGACCGGTACGACGGGACAGGTCGGGCGGCGCTTCGTGCCGAGGCTGCTGGCCCAGCGCCGGCCCGGCGAGGAGGTCCGGGTGCTGGTGCGCGACGCGGCTCGCGGAGAGCGGTTCGCCGAGCTGGGCGCCCAGGTCGTCGTCGGCGACCTGCGCGACGCCGAGGCGCTCGGCAAGGCGGTGGCCGGGGCGGACGCCGTCATCAACGTCGCGGCGGCCTTCCGCGGGGTGCCGGACGAGGAGGCCCGGGCCGTCAACCGGGACGCGGCCGTCGAACTGGGACGCGCCGCGCTCGCCTCCGGCGTACAGCGCTTCGTGCAGGTCAGCACGGGGTTGGTGTACGGCGTCGGACGGGGCCGCCCGGTGACCGAGGAGGACGAGAGCCGGCCCGGCGGGTCGATGTGGGGCGCCTATCCCGAGTCCAAGGCCGCGGCCGAGCGGGAGCTGCTCGCGCTGGACGGCATGGACGTGCGCATCGGCCGGCTCCCCTTCGTCTACGGCGAGGGCGACCCGCACCTGGCCCAGTCGCTGATGTGGGCCAAGAACTGGGCTGCCACCCAGCGCCTGCACATGGGACACCACGCGGACGTGGCCCAGGGCCTGCTGCGCATCCTGCACGCACCGGGCATCGCCGGCCGGATCTACAACATCGCCGACGACGCCCCCGTCACGGCGCTCGAGCTGCACCAGCTCAACGGAGCGGAGGTCCCCGCCGAACTCCACGACCGCACCGATCCCGACCCATGGCTCGTGATCATGTCCACCGAGCGCATCCGCCGCGAGCTGGGCTACCGGCCGCTGTATCCGTCGGTGTACGCGGCCCGGGACGCAGGCGCCCTGTAGGCGCTCACTCCACCCCTCTGATCCGCCCCACCAGCACCGCCCCCGCCAACCCGATCACGGCGGCCACCAGGTACAGCACCCGGTAGCCGCCCAGATACGTCACGATCGGCGCGGCGAGGGCGGGTGCCGCCACCTGGGGCAGGGCGTTGGCGACGTTGATCACGCCCAGGTCCTTGCCGCGGTCCAGGGCCTTCGGCAGCACGTCCGTCATCAGGGCGAAGTCGACCGATGTGAACACCCCGAAGCCGATCCCGAGCACCGCCGCCGCGACGATCGCGCCGGGCCACGTCTGCCACGCCGCCAGGCCCGCCGTCGCCACCGCCATCAGCACGCCCGACCAGACCACGAACGGCTTCCTGCGCCCCACCCGGTCCGACCACACCCCGCCCACGACGACCGTGGCGAGGAGCGTCAGTGCGTTCACCGCGGTCAGGATCAGCACGCCCTGGTCGGGGTCGTCGTAGTGGAGGCGATCGCGCAGGTAGTACAGCAGGTACAGCAGCACCAGCGCGTTGCTGAGGTTGATCAGGAAGCGGGTCAGCCAGGCCCAGCCCAGGTCCGGATACCGGCGCGGGCTCAGCCAGAACCCGGCGAGGAAGCCGCGCCAGGCCCACGCCGGCCGGTCCGCGTCCGTCAGTCGCAGGTCCGGATACCGCAGGACGTACGGCAGCACCCCGACCACCGTGAACACCGCGCACGCCGCATACCCGGCCCCGATGCCTCCGGCCGCCGTCGCGAGCCCGGTCCCGCCGACCACCCCGAGGATCTGCGCGGCCCCCAACCAGCCGCCCACCGAGCCCCGTTGGAGCCGCGGCACCCGGTCCGGCACCGCGGCCGTCACGGCCGCGAAGGCCGCGTTCAGCGTCAGCTGGACCAGGCACCAGCCCGCCGTCATCGTCCACACGCCGCCCGCGCCCGCGAGCAGCAGCAAGGAGAGGGCTCCGCCCGCCGCCCCGGTCACGATCCACGGCGTACGGCGGCCCCAGCGCGAGGTCG
Source organism: Streptomyces sp. NPDC047043 (assembly GCF_040644055.1). Lineage (NCBI taxonomy): Bacteria > Bacillati > Actinomycetota > Actinomycetes > Kitasatosporales > Streptomycetaceae > Streptomyces > Streptomyces sp. NPDC047043. Next base: position 130,495 of record NZ_JBEYVO010000018.1, on the reverse strand, counting down.
TCCGGTCCGACAGCGCGCCGAAGAGCGGGTTGGCGACCAGGGACACCACCGCGCCGATCCCCGTCACCCACGCCAGCATCGTCTCCTTGGACATGCCGGAGCCGGGCGCGAAGTCCTTCGCCTGGGAGGCCAGCAGGATCTGCAGCGGGCCGAACCAGCCCACCCAGATCGCCCCGTTGGCAAGCGACAGGGACGCCGTCCAGCCCCGGCCGACCCGTTCGACGGGCTCGGCGAGCGCCTCCGCCGAAGCCCTCGAAGGGGCCGTCATCTCTGCGCCCGCAGCACGTCCCGGAACCAGCCGTACGAGGCCTTCGGCGTGCGCTTCTGCGTCTCGTAGTCGACGTGGACGAGACCGAAACGGCGCTCGTACCCCTCGGCCCACTCGAAGTTGTCCAGCAGCGACCACACGAAGTACCCGCGCACGTCCACGCCCGCCTCCAACGCCCGGTGCAGGGCCCGGAGATGGCCGTCCAGGTAGGCGATCCGGTCCTGGTCGTCGAGGCCCTCGTAGGAGCAGCCGTTCTCGGTGATGACGACCGGCGGTAGCTTGTCGCCGTAGCGCTCGCGGAAGCCGGTGAGCAGTTCCGTCAGCCCTTCCGGGACCACGGGCCAGCCGAAGTCCGTCACCGGGACCTCCTCGATCTGCCTTACGGAGAAGGGGAGTTCGGCCGGGATCGTCAGGCCGCCGAACTCGATGTCCGCGCCCTGCGGGGCGCCCACCCGGGTCGGCGCGTAGTAGTTGACGCCGTACCAGTCGATCGGCTCGGCGATGACCTTCAGGTCCGCCTCGACGTCGCCCGGCATCAAGTCGCCGATGCCCTCCGGGTATTGGCCCAGCAGCAGCGGGTCGGCGAACAGGCGGTTCAGCAGCAGGTCGTAGAAGTCGGCCGCCTCCACGTCCGCCGTCTCCTCGGACGCCGGCCAGGTCGGGCCGTGCGAGTTGGCGATGCCGATGTCCGTGGCGCCGGCCGCGCGCAGGGCCCGTACCGCCAGGCCGTGTGCGAGAAGCTGGTGGTGGGCGACCGGGAGCGCGTCGAACATCAGCTGCCTGCCGGGCGCGTGGGCGCCCAGCGCGTGTCCCAACAAGGTATGTTCCGCGGGCTCGTTGAGGGTGATCCACTTCTTCACCCGGTCGCCCAGCCGCTCGGCGACCATCGACACGTACTCCGCGAAGCGGGTTGCCGTGTCCCGCTCCAGCCAGTCCAGGTCGACCGGCAGGTCCCAGTGGAAGAGGGTCGGGACCGGGCGTACGCCGGCCGCGCACAGTTCGTCGACGAGGCGGTCGTAGAAGTCCAGGCCGCCCTCGGAGCGGACGCGGGGCCAGGAGGTAGAGAAGCGGTACGCGTCCACGCCCAGGTCGGCGAGGAGGGCCACGTCCTCGCGGTAGCGGTGGTAGTGGTCGCAGGCCACCGCCGCGGTCGAGCCGTCCTTCACCCGCCCCGGCTCGGCGGTGAAGGCGTCCCACACGGACGGTTCGCGTTCCTCGGCCGCGCCCTCGATCTGGTGGGCCGAGGTCGACACGCCCCACAGGAATCCGGCCGGGAACTGCGGAATCGGGTTCGCTGCCTGCAGCGGATCAGTCGCCATGCGCCGGATCATCCTTACCCGCGGTAACGGAAGTCAACGGGCAGGCGTGAAGAACCGGTTACGCCCCTGCCGGTCAGGCCCCTTCCTTCAGCACCCTCGAGATCAACTTCCGCTGTTCCTCCGTGAGTCGGGGATCGGCCGCGTACACCGTCTTCCCGTCCACCGTGATCTCGTAGCTGAAGCCGTCCGGCACCCCGAGCGGGGGCGTGCCCCGGCCGGACGCGAGGGCGCGTTCGGCCAGGGCGTGCCACTCCTGGGCATCGGGCCGCCCCGAGGTGTTCACCTCCGCGTGCCGCTCGATGCCGGCGAACCCACCCGTACGCCTCACCTGAATACGCATGGGTCCCTGTCTAGTACGGAGTTACAGGATCCGCACCCCGACCTGCTCCCACGCCTTCTGTACGGCCTGGAGCTCCTCGCCCTCGTTGAAGCGGGCCTTCGCCGCCGCCACCGTGAGCTTCGCGAAGTCGTTGAAGAGGGCCTGCGAGGACAGTTCGCCGCCGGTCAGGACGTCGTACCAGATCTGTCCCGCCTTCTCCCAGGCGTGGCCGCCGAGTGCGGAGGCGACCAGGTAGAACGCGTGGTTGGGGATGCCGGAGTTGATGTGGACGCCGCCGTTGTCGCGGCCGGTGCGGACGTAGTCGTCCATGGTCGCGGGCTGCGGGTCCTTGCCGAGCACGTCGTCGTCGTACGCGGTGCCCGGCTCCTTCATCGAGCGCAGGGCCTTGCCGGTCACGCTCGGGGCGAGCAGTCCCGCGCCGATCAGCCAGTCGGCCTCGGCGGCGGTCTGGCCGAGCGTGTACTGCTTGATGAGCGAGCCGAAGACGTCGGACATCGACTCGTTCAGGGCGCCCGGCTGGCCGTAGTACGTGAGGTTCGCGGTGTGCTGGGTGACGCCGTGGGTCAACTCGTGGCCGATGACGTCGATCGGGATGGTGAAGTCGAGGAAGATCTCGCCGTCACCGTCGCCGAACACCATCTGCTCGCCGTTCCAGAAGGCGTTGTTGTACTTCTCGTCGAAGTGGACGGTCGCGTCGAGCGGGAGGCCGTCGCCGTCGATCGAGTGCCGCTGGTAGGCCTTGAGGTAGAGCTCGAAGGTGGCGCCGAGCCCGGAGTAGGCGCGGTTGACCGTGGCGTCCTTGCCCGGGTCGGCACCCTCGGCGCGCACCTTGCGGCCGGGCAGGTCGGTCCTGTGCCCGGCGTCGTAGATGGTGCGCAGCGGCTGGTCCGACGGTGCCTTCGCCGACGGCGCGGCCGCGAGGCCGAACTCCGTGGTGACGCGGCGCCTGCCGCGCAGCTCGCTGTCGCGCATCAGGGTGCGCTGGGCGGGACCGGAGAGTGCGGGGTCGTCGTTCCGTGCCAGTTTGTCGAGGACGTGCGGCGGAACGACGGTGCAGAAGACGGGCTCGAAGCCCCCGTTGGTCGTCATGCCCGGCACCCTTGCACTGAGTCATGACCGTGTCACTACCCGCAACCATGATTGGTGAAATATACGGACAGGGAACCGCACGCTCCGTGACGAAGTGGTATGGCGCACTTTTTGTCCCGTTCATCCCTCGGGTCCCGCATACTGATACGGCGCCCCGCACGGGGAGCGGCTCGGCTAGCATGCTTCGCATCATGCGTTTCGGGCTGCTTCTTCTTAGCTGCCGCGGCGAGGGCCTGTAGTCCAGGTCGACTCCCTCCCCGCGGAGCTTGGCGTTGCGTCGTCGGCCGTCCTTCCGGACACCCTGAGGAGCCCGAGTCATCATGGCGAACCGCCAGCAGCCCAGCAGCATGCCGATCCACAAGTACGGCCAGTACGAGCAGGTCGACATTCCCGACCGGACCTGGCCCGAGCAGCGGATCACCTCCGCGCCCCGCTGGCTCTCCACCGACCTGCGTGACGGCAACCAGGCACTGATCGACCCGATGTCGCCCGAGCGCAAGCGCCGGATGTTCGACCAGCTGGTCAAGATGGGCTACAAGGAGATCGAGGTCGGCTTCCCGGCCTCCGGCCAGACCGACTTCGACTTCGTACGCTCCATCGTCGAGGAGCCGGGCGCGATCCCCGACGACGTCACCATCTCCGTACTGACCCAGGCCCGCGAGGACCTGATCGAGCGGACCGTGGAGTCCATCAAGGGCGCCAAGCGCGCGACCGTCCACCTGTACAACGCCACGGCTCCCGTCTTCCGCCGCGTGGTCTTCCGCGGCTCCAAGGGCGACATCAAGCAGATCGCCGTCGACGGCACGCGTCTGGTGATGGAGTACGCCGAGAAGCTGCTGGGCCCCGAGACCGAGTTCGGCTACCAGTACAGCCCCGAGATCTTCACCGACACCGAGCTGGACTTCGCGCTGGAGGTCTGCGAGGCGGTCATGGACGTCTGGCAGCCCGGCCCGGGCCGCGAGATCATCCTCAACCTGCCTGCCACGGTCGAGCGTTCGACCCCCTCCACACACGCCGACCGCTTCGAGTGGATGGGCCGCAACCTGTCCCGCCGCGAGCACGTCTGCCTGTCGATCCACCCGCACAACGACCGGGGCACGGCCGTCGCCGCCGCCGAGCTGGCGCTGATGGCCGGCGCCGACCGCGTCGAGGGCTGTCTGTTCGGCCAGGGCGAGCGCACCGGCAACGTCGACCTGGTGACCCTGGGCATGAACCTCTTCTCCCAGGGCGTCGACCCGCAGATCGACTTCTCCGACATCGACGAGATCCGTCGCGTGTGGGAGTACTGCAACCAGATGGAGGTCCACCCGCGCCACCCGTACGTGGGCGACCTGGTCTACACGTCCTTCTCCGGCTCCCACCAGGACGCCATCAAGAAGGGCTTCGACGCCATGGAGGCCGACGCCAAGGCCAAGGGCGTCACGGTCGACGACATCGAGTGGGCGGTCCCGTACCTGCCGATCGACCCGAAGGACGTCGGCCGCTCCTACGAGGCCGTCATCCGCGTCAACTCGCAGTCCGGCAAGGGCGGTATCGCCTACGTCCTGAAGAACGACCACAAGCTGGACCTGCCCCGCCGGATGCAGATCGAGTTCTCGAAGATCATCCAGGCGAAGACGGACGCCGAGGGTGGCGAGGTCACCGGCTCCGACATCTGGGCGGTCTTCCAGGACGAGTACCTGCCGAACCCCGAGAACCCGTGGGGCCGCATCCAGGTCCGCAACGGCCAGTCGACCACCGACACCGACGGCGTGGACACGCTGCGGGTCGAGGCGACGGTCGACGGCGCCGACACCGTACTGACCGGCACGGGCAACGGTCCGATCTCGGCCTTCTTCGACGCCCTGCAGAAGGTCGGCGTGGACGCCCGCCTGCTGGACTACCAGGAGCACACGATGAGCGAGGGCGCCTCCGCGCAGGCCGCCTCCTACATCGAGTGCGCGATCGACGACAAGGTTCTGTGGGGAATCGGCATCGACGCGAACACGACGCGTGCGTCCCTGAAGGCGGTTGTTTCAGCGGTCAACCGGGCCGCCCGCTGACCCCTCTGACCGGGCATTTCGGGGCCCTGACCGTCGTATACGGCGGTCGGGGCCCCGTCGTTTATCGGCCACTCGCCCGTGGAGGTCACGGAAAGGTCTCGTCCAGGGTGCTGACTACTCCTTACCGATGTGGCTAACATCACGACACCGCTGCGATGTTGCCGCGGTGTTAAGGAGGTGCGACGTGCTGCCAGTACGGGGACGAAACGGCCGAGAGGCCAGGCCTGCGCGCTTCCTGGGCACCCGCACCGCGTGGACGCCCGTGGGCGACGGCGAGTTCTTCTGCCCGGGCTGCGGGGGCGACCGCAACTACCAGCGACTGACGGGCCGTCGCCGCTTCACCCTCCTCGGCGTCCCGGTCCTGCCGCGCGGGGAGACCGGACCGGTCGTCGAATGCGCCGCCTGCCGCCGTCACTTCGGCACCGACGCCCTCGACCACCCCACCACCACCCGCTTCTCCGCGATGCTCCGCGACGCCGTCCACACGGTCGCCCTCGCGGTGCTGGCCGCGGGCGGCACCTGTTCCCGTACGGCCCTGGAGGCCGCCGCGGGCACGGTCCGCGCGGCCGGCTTCGACGACTGCACGGAGGAACAGCTGGCCGCGCTCGTCGAGGCGCTGGCCGCGGACACCGGGCGGGTGTACGGCCAGTCCTGCGGCGCCGGACTCGCCATAGAGCTGCACGAGGCCCTCGACCCGCTCGCCCCGCACCTCGCCCCGGTCGGCCGCGAGTCGATCCTGCTCCAGGGCGCCCGCATCGCCCTGGCCGACGGCCCGTACACCCCCGCCGAACGCGACGTCCTGTCCACGGTGGGCGCCGCCCTGACCATCTGCGCGGACGACGTGAGCAGGCTGCTGGCGGCGGCGCGTACGCCGTCCTGATACTCCCCAGGGAGTAACGCCGTACGAGAGTCACCCGCCGCAGTAACCCCGAACTCGCTCCCGCGCCCGACGATCCGCCCCCTTCCCACCGGGAGTCTGGAACCGACCCAGACACCCGACCGGAGGGAGGCCCGTCCATGGGGGCCGCAAGGACGACCGTACGGCGACGGCGTGCCGTGCCCTGGGTGGTGCTCGGCGTGTGGCTGGCCGCCCTCGTGCTCGCCGGACCGCTCGCCGGGAAGTTCGGTGACATCCAGCAGAACCGCTCCGTCGACTACCTCCCCGACAGCGCGGACTCGACCCGAGCGGCGCGCATCCAGGACCGGTTGCCGGGCGGGGAGGCCACCGACCTGGTGCTCGTCTACCACCGCGACGGCGCGCTCACCGCGGCCGACAAGCAGAAGGCCGCCGAGCAGGTCGCCGACATCGGGACGGCCTACAGGCTGACCGGGAAGCCGCAGGCGGTCCCGTCCCGCGACGGCAGCACGTTGATGTACCCCGTCTCCAGCACCCAGCCCGGCCAGGACGACAAGGCGCGCGACGCCTTCGTCGACGGTGTGCGCGACATCGCGAACGGCGGCTCGGGGCTGAGCGTCGAGGTCGGCGGGCCCGGCGCTCTCAACACCGACATGAGCAAGGTGTTCGGCACCATCGACGGCACCCTGCTCTACGCCACCCTCGGCGTCGTCACCGCACTGCTCGTCCTGATCTACCGCAGCCCCTTCCTGTGGCTGGTGCCGCTCGCCGTCGCCGGGGTCGCGGCCGGGATGGCGATGGCCGCCGGGTACGGCCTGCATGAGCTGTTCGGCGTCACCGTCACCGGCCAGAGCGGCGGCGTGATGACCGTCCTCGTGCTGGGCGCGGGCACCGACTACGCGCTCCTGCTCATCTCCCGCTACCGCGAGGAACTACGCCGCCACGAGCGCCCGTACGAGGCCATGCGGGCCGCCCTGCGCGGCTGTGGCCCTGCGGTCCTCGCCTCCTCCGGCACGGTCGCGGCCGGGCTGCTGTGCCTGCTCGCCGCCGACCTCAACAGCAGCAGGGGCATGGGTCCGGTCGGCATGGTGGGCGTGCTGGCGGCGCTGGTCGCGATGACGACGCTGCTGCCGGCCCTGCTCGTCCTGCTCGGCCGCCGGGTCTTCTGGCCGCTGATCCCCGCCTTCGGCAGCGAACCCAGGGCACGCCGGTCGCTGTTCTCGGCGATGGGCAGTTCGGCCACCCGCCGTCCGGTCACCGTGCTCGTCGGCGGCGCCGTGCTCCTCGGCGCGCTCGCCCTCGGCGCCTTCAACCTCCCCGGCACCCTCAAACAGGAGGACTCCTTCACCGAGAAGCCCGAGTCCATCTCCGCCGGCCAGACCCTCGCCCGCGCCTTCCCCGGGCAGAGCAGCCAGCCCATCACGGTCATCGCCCCCGCCGACAAGGCCGCCTCCGTTCTCGCCGAGGCTCGTGCCACGGACGGGGTCGCCCGGGCGGCGACCGGCCGCACCGGCTCCGGCTGGACCGAGATCTCCGTGTACGCCACCGCCGCCCCCGAGACACCGGGCGAGACGCGGACCATCAAGGCCCTGCGCGCCGGGCTCGACGACACCTACGGCACGTATGTGGGCGGCCCCAGCGCCCAGCAGCTCGACCTGGCGGACAGTCAGGCCCGGGACCGCGAGGTGGTCGTACCGCTCGTCCTGGCCGCCGTGTTCGTGATCCTCGTAGGACTGCTGCGGAGTCTGGTCGCGCCGCTGATGCTGCTCGTCGCGGTGGTCGCGGTGTGGGGCGCGGCGCTGGGCATCGGCGGGCTGGTGTTCGGGCCCGTGCTCGGCTTCCAGGGCACCGACTCCGGGCTCGGGCTGCTGTCCTTCGTCTTCCTCGTGGCCCTCGGTGTCGACTACGGCATCTTCCTCATGCACCGCATGCGCGAGGAGTCCGTCGCGGGCGCCGAGCCGGAGGTCGCGGCGCCCACCGCGCTGCGGACGACGGGCGGGGTCATCGCCTCCGCGGGAGTCGTGCTCGCCGCCACCTTCGCCGTGCTGACCACGCTGCCGCTGGTGGGGCTGGTCGAGCTCGGGTTCGTGATCGCGGTCGGCGTGCTGCTGGACACCTTCCTCGTACGGACGTATCTGGTGACGACGGCGAGCGTGCTGCTGAAGCGCAGGGTCTGGTGGCCGGGCCGGCTGTCGCGGGAGCCCGGGGCGGTGGCGCCGGAACGGCAGCCGGAGCCCGTGTGAAGTGCGGAGAATGAACCCCGTGCAGGAGACGACGACAGGGACGCGGCCGCGGATGGGTGAGCGGGTCATGGCGGTGGTCAACCGTGACCCGCGCACCGCCCCGCACGGCACCCGCAACGACACGATCCTGGCCGCCGTCCTCGCGGTGGTGGCCGTATGCCTGGCGCTGTCCACGGACCAGAGCCGCCGCCCCGACGCCCTCGGCTGGACGCTGCTGCTCGCCGCCCATGTCCCGCTGGTGTGGCGGCGGCGCCGTCCGATGCTCGTGCTGACCGCGGGGCTGGTGCTGCTCGTGCCGTACCACGCCCTGCAGAACAACCACTTGGCGGCCACCCCGGCCACGGTCGTCGCGCTCTACACGGTCGCCGTCACCGGCCGCCCGCTGCGCACGATCCTCACCGGCGTCGTCGTCCTCGGCATCTCCACGGGCGTGATGCTCACCGTCAGCACCCACCAGGCCGTCGAACTGCTGCGCATCTCCGGCTGGGTGATCGCGGTGCTCTTCTGCGGCGTCGACGTCCGCTACTACCGCCAGTACGTGACCTCGATCGTCGACCGCGCCGAGCGCGCCGAACGCACCCGTGAGGAGGAGGCGCGACGCCGGGTCGCCGAGGAACGCCTGCGCATCGCCCGCGACCTGCACGACCTGCTCGCCCACAGCATCACCCTCATCGGCGTCCAGACCTCGGTCGCCGCGCACGTCCTGGCCGCCGACCCGGAGCGGCTCGACCGCGAGACGGTCGCGAAGGCGCTGGACGACATCGCCGACACCTGCCGCACCGCGCGCGGCGAACTCCGCACCACCCTGGAGGTGCTGCGCGCCTCCGAACTCGGCGGCGGCCGCGGCCCGCTCCCCGGCCTCGACGGGCTGCCCGATCTGGTGGAGGCCGCACGCCTCGCGGGCGCCCGCGTCGAGCAGACGGTACGGGTGGAGCAGGTGCCGCCCGCCGTGGGCGCCGCCGCGTACCGCATCGTGCAGGAGGCGCTGACCAACGCGGTACGGCACGCCGGCCCCGAACCCGCCGTACGGGTCGAGTTGTACGAGGACGGGGGCGCCCTGCTGCTGTCCGTCACCGACGACGGCACCGGCCCCACGCCCGGCACCGCGCCCGGCTTCGGGCTCGTCGGCATGCGGGAGAGGGCCCGCAGCGTGGGTGGCACACTCGACGCCGGGCCGCGGGCGGGAGGCGGCTTCGAGGTGACGGCCGTACTGCCGCTGACGACCGTTCAGGAGAAGACGGTGACTCTGGAAGGGACCGGATGACCATCCGTGTGCTGCTCGCCGACGACCAGACCCTGGTGCGGGCCGCGTTCGCCATGCTCGTCGAGTCGGCGCGGGACATGGAGGTCGTGGGGCAGGCGGCGACGGGCCGGGAGGCGGTGGAGCTGACCCGTGGGGAGCGGCCCGATCTGGTGGTGATGGACATCCGTATGCCGGATCTGGACGGCATCGAGGCGACCCGGCTGATCGCCGCGGACGAGGACCTGGCGGGGGTGCGGGTGCTGGTCCTCACCACCTACGACACCGACGAGAACATCGTGGAGGCGCTGCGGGCGGGGGCCTCCGGCTTCCTCGTCAAGGACACCCGTCCGGCCGAACTCCTGGATGCCATCCGTACGGTGGCGGCGGGCGAGGCGCTGCTCTCGCCGGGGCCCACGGCAAGGCTGATCGAGCGGTTCCTGCGCAGCCCGTCGACGCCTGCCACGGGCGGTCCCGAGTGCCTGTCCGACCGGGAGCGTGGAGTGCTGGCACTGGTCGCGCGGGGCCTCAACAACGCTGAAATCGCTGATGTGTTGGACCTCAGCCCGCTGACGGCGAAGACCCACGTCAGCCGGATCATGGGGAAGCTGGGGGCGCGGGACCGGGCGCAGTTGGTCATGGTGGCCTACGAGTCGGGACTGGTGACTCCGGGAACCATGGGCGCGTGACCCTCCTGAGAGCCTGTGAACGAACCCCCGCCTGCGCTCCGACGCCCGGCACGCGCGCTCGCGGCGTTGCCGAACCGCCCACGTGGCTCCTCCCCCACTCTCGGCTCCGCTCGAGCGGGGGGACCCCCATCGAGGGCGCTCCGGCGCCTTGCGATCGCACGCACCGGACGCCGCAGCGCCCGCCCTCCGGGCGGACGACGGGGGTTCGTTCACAGGCTCTGCGCCGCACACTCCTCGTCACCCTCGCACTCCTCGCCCCCCTCACCGCGACCGCGCACACCTCCGCCGCCACCGGCTGTGCCTCCTCCGTGCCGTACGTCTCGGGGGAGGGCGGCTACGACACCTACCGCATCCCGGCGACGGTCACGACCGGCCGGGGCACGGTCCTGGCGTTCGCCGAGGGCCGTCACAACGGGGCCGGCGACACCGGCCACATCGACGTCGTCCTCAGACGCTCCGGCGACGGCGGCTGCACCTGGGGGCCGATGCGGGTCGTTGCCGCCGGGGACGGGAACACCCGTGGCAACCCCGCCCCGGTCGTCGACCCGCACACCGGCGCGGTCGTCCTGGTCACCTCCTACAACAGCGGTGCCGTCACCGAGGCGCAGATCATGCGGGGCGAGGTCACGCCGGAGCAGAGCCGCGGGGTGTTCGTACAGCGCAGCTGGGACGACGGGCTGCACTTCACACCGCCACGGGACATCACCGCGGAGGTGAAGCCGGCGGACTGGCGGTGGTACGCGACGGGACCGGGCCATGCGGTCGCGCTGACCCGTGGCCGGCATTCCCCCAGAGGGGGTGCCCCCAGCCGGCTGGTCGTCCCCGCCAACTACTCCGTGGCCCCGCCCGCCGGCTCCTCCGACACCGGCCAGGAGGCCAAGTACTACGGCGCCCACGCCATCTACAGCGACGACGGCGGCCGCACCTGGCACCTCGGCTTCGTGGACGACTCGCACGACGGCCACGACAACGCCAACGAGTCCACCGCCGCCCAACTCCCCGACGGTCGCCTCTACTTCAGCTCCCGCGACCAGAACGGCACCAGCGTCGGCGACCGTCTCGACACCTACTCCAGCGACGGCGGCCAAACCCTCGACCGCCCCTACGCCGTGCAGCACACGCTCGACGACGTGCCGGTGGTCGAGGGCAGCGTCCTCCAACTCGGCGGCATGGACGCCCCGTTGCTCTTCTCCGGCCCCTCCGTGCCGACCGCCCGCCGGGCGATGGCGATCTGGAGCAGCACGGACGACGGGACGACCTTCACCAAGGCGCTGACGCTCTCTCCTCAGCCGGCCGCCTACTCCGACCTGGTGCAGCTCGGCCGGCGCACGGTCGGGATCCTGTACGAGACGGGAGTGGCGGGCCCGTACGAGACGATCGAGTTCCGCAGGCTGCCGGCGGACGAGTTCTAGAGCAGCCCGGCGGCGGCGAGGAACTTGCCGACCTGCTCGACCTCTTCCGGCGACAGCGGCACCTGGGGTTCCGCCGTCGCCGGACAGTCGATGACGCCCCGCAGGTGCAGCGCCGCCTTGAAGGCCCCGAGGGCGGAGGAACTGCCGCCCATGCGTGCCGGGTCGCCGACGGCCACCATGCCGAACAGGGCGCACAGCCGCTCCTGTTCGGCCCGGGCCCGCTCCCAGTCGCCCGCGCGGCAGAGGCGGTCGAGGCGGACGTAGCCGTGCGGGTCGACGTTGGCGAGGCCCGGCACCGCTCCGTCGGCGCCGAGCGCGAGGGCGGAGTCGACGACCAGTTCCGAGCCGGTCAGCACGCTGAAGGCGGTGATGTCGGGGCGGCTGCGGGCGCCGGTGACGACCTCGCGGAAGGCGGCCAAATCGCCGCTGGAGTCCTTGAGGCCGGCGAGGACACCCTCGGCGGCGAGCGTGAGGACGACGTCCGCGGGGAGTTTCGTGTGGACGGCGGCCGGGATGTCGTACGCGATCACCGGCACCGGCGAGGCGGCCGCGATCAGCCGGAAGTGGCGGGCGATCTCGGTGGGGTGGGTGCGCGCGTAGAACGGCGCCGTGACCACCACCGCGTCCGCGCCCGCCGCCGTCACCGACGCCACATGGTCCAGCACCCGCGGCGTCGCCATGTCGATCGCCCCGGCCAGGACGGGGAGTTGGCCGGCCACATGGGCGGCGACCGACTCCACCACCAGCCGCCGCTGCCCGTCGCGCAGATACGCCGCCTCCGACGAGGAGCCCAGCACGAACAGCCCGTCCACCCCGCCCGCCACCAGATGGTCGACCAGCCTGAGCAGGGAGGGGACGTCCACCTCGCGGTCCGGTGTCAGGGGCGTGCAGACGGGCGGGACGACACCGGTCAGCGGGGCGGCGAAGGTCATGAGGGCTCCGTGGGATGGCTCTGGCGTACGAGGTCCTGGGTCGACTGGTCCTCCTTGACAGGATGGTGGCAGCGGAAGCGGTGTCCGGCGGGTGACACGGCCGAAAAGTCCGGCATCTCCGACGCGCACACCTCGTCCGCCTTCCAGCACCGGGTACGGAACGGGCACCCGCTCGGCGGCCGCGTCGCCGACGGGACCGGGCCGATGAGGGGGATGGGGGCGATGGGGTGCAGGAGGCCGGGGGTGGCCGAGAACAGCGCGCGGGTGTACGGGTGCCGGGCGCGGTCCGTGACGTCCGCGGCCGGGGACTCCTCGACGATGCGGCCCAGGTACATGGTGATCACGCGGTCGCTCATCCGCCGTACCGTCTGGATGTCGTGCGAGACGAACACCAGGGCCAGGCCCAGGCGTTCCTTCAGGTCCAGCAGGAGGTTGAGGATCTGGGCGCGGACCGACACGTCCAGCGCACTGGTCGGTTCGTCCGCCACCACGAGGTCGGGGTCGAGCGCCAACGCCCGTGCGATGGCGACCCGTTGGCGCTGACCGCCCGACAGCTGGCCCGGCAGTGCGTCGGACAGTGCGCGCGGGAGGCCCACGAGCGACATCAACTCCCGTACCCGGTCCTCCCGCTGGGTCTTCGCCCCTCGCTCGTGCACGTCCAGCGGGTCCCGCAGGATCTGCCGTACGGGCAGTCGGCGGTTCAGGGCCGTCGAGGGGTCCTGGAAGATCATGCCGGTGGTGCCGCCGATAGCGGACCGGCGTTCGGCGGGCGGCATCGACCACAGGTCGCGGCCCCGGAAGGACACCGTGCCGGACGTCGGCCGTTCCACGCCCACCAGCACCTTGGCGAGCGTGGACTTGCCGCATCCGGACTCGCCGACGACGCCCACCGTCTCGCCGGGCGCCACGGTGAGGTCGGCACCGGTCAGGGCGTGCACCCTGTCCCGCCTGAACAGGCCGCCGCTGCGCGCCTTGTGGACGACATGGGCGCCGGACAGCTCGACGATCGCGTTCATGTGACGGCCTCCGACTCCGACGAAACGAGTTCGACCGCCGGGTGGTGGCAGGCCGCCGTGTGGGTCGGTGTGCCCAGCAGGTCGGGTGGGGTCGTACGGCAGACGTCGGTCGCGAGGGGGCAGCGGTCGGCGAAGCGGCAGCCCGCCGGGAAGTCCGCGGGGGAGGGGACCACGCCCCTGATCTGCGTCATGCGCTCGGCCGCCGACTCCAGCGACAGCACGCTGCCGAGCAGGCCGCGCGTGTAGTGGTGGGCCGGCGCCTCCACCAGGTCGGCGGTCGCACCCGTCTCCACGATCTGCCCGCCGTACATCACCACCACCCGGTCGGTGACGTCCGCGATCAGTGCCAGGTCGTGCGAGACGAGGATCAGTGCGAAGCCCAACTCCTCGCGCAGGCGCAGCAGAAGCTCTATCACCTGCGCCTGCACCGTGACGTCGAGCGCGGTCGTCGGCTCGTCGGCGACGATCAGCTTCGGGTCGCGGGACAGTGCCATGGCGATCAGCACGCGCTGGCGCTGGCCGCCGGAGAGCTCGTGCGGATAGCTGCGCAGGGTGCGGTCGGGGTCGAGGCCGACCATCGTCAGCAACTCGGCGGGCGTACGGCGGCCGCCGCGCCGCACGACCTGCTTCAGCTGGGCGCGGATCGTCATCGCCGGATTGAGGGACGACAGCGCGTCCTGGTAGATCATCGCCATCTCGTGCCCGAGGAGCCTGCGGCGCACACGCATGGGCTCTGCCAACAACTCCCGCTGACTGAAGCGGACTTGGCCACGGATCCGGGCGCCCTTCGGTGCCAGCCCCATGACCGCCAGGGCGGTGAGGGACTTCCCGCAGCCCGACTCGCCGACCAGCCCCAGCACTTCACCGGCCCGCACTTCGAAGCTGATCCCGTCGACGATGTCGACCCCGCCGTGCCGGCCCTCGAACCCGATGGCAAGGCTCTCGACTGCCAGTACCGGTTGCTGTTCCTCGGGGATTGGGCGGGCCCGGGAGCGGAGTCGCGCGGCCGCCGCCGTCAGGCCGGGCAGTTGCAGCACCTCCCCGCTCCCCGGCTCCGGCGCCTCCAGCCGATCGTCCTCCTCCCGAACGGCCACCTCCCGCGCGGCCGGTGCCGCCCACGCGTCCGACACCCCCTCCGACAGGATGTTCAGCGACAGCACGGTCACCAGCATCAGCAGCCCCGGGAAGACGGTGGCCCACCAACCTCCGGTCAGCACCATGTTCTTGCCGTCCGCGATGACGCTGCCCCAGGACGGGTCGGGTGGCCGTACACCCGCCCCGATGAAGGACAGCGACGCTTCGAAGACGATCGCCTCGGCAACCTGCACCGTGCAGAAGACGAGGACGGGCGCGGCGCAGTTGATCGCCACGTGACGCAGCACGATATGAGGCGTCCGCGCGCCGATCACCCGTTCCGCCGTCACATAGTCCTCGCCGTACTGATCAAGTACGTTCGCCCGTACGACCCTTGCCACCGGCGGTGTGAACAGGAATGCGATCGCGCAGATCAGGACCGTGATCCCGCCGCCGAACACGGCCACCAGCACGGCCGCGAGGGCGATACCGGGAAACGCCATCACCACGTCCAGGCAGCGCATCAGCGTCTCGTCGACGCCCTTGCGGGAGGTGGCCGCCACCGCACCGATCAGCGCCCCCACCACCAGCGCGAGCCCCGTCGCGCCGAGGCCGATCGCCAGCGACCAACGGGCGCCGTACATCAGCCTGCTGAGGATGTCCCGGCCGAGGCTGTCCTGGCCCATCCAGTGCTCGGCGGACGGGTGCCCGGTGCCGTCGACGGGGACCTGCTGGTCGAGCGGGTCGTGCGGTGCGAGCAGCGGTGCCAGCAGCGCCATCAGGAACACGACGGCCAGGAAGCACACGGCGATCTTCGACAGCAGCGGCAGGCGGCGCCAGCCGCGGAGGCGGACGCCGGGGCGGGACAGCGCCTCGGTGAGGCTCTTGCGGGTGAACTGCGTGATCATGCGGTCGCATCCCTCAGTCGCGGGTTGACCAGCAGGTAGAGGACGTCGATGACGAGGTTGACGACGACGAAGCCGGTCGCGGTCGTCAGGACGACGCCCTGGACCACCGCCGGGTCCCCGTTCTTCACGGCGTCGATCATCAGCTTGCCCATGCCGGGGAGGGAGAAGATCGTCTCGATGACGACCGCGCCGCCGAGCAGATAGCCGACGCGCAGGCCAAGGACGGTGAGTGGATTGATCAGCGCGTTCCTGAGCACGTTGCGGCCCACCACCACCCGCGGCGGCAGCCCGCTTCCGATCGCCGTGCGGACGTAGTCCTTGTCCAGCTCCTCGACCACGGATGTCCGCACGATGCGGGTGAGTTGGGCCGCCACCGGAAGGGACAACGCCAGCGCCGGCAGGGTCATCGTCTTGAGCCAGCCGGTGAAGGAGTCGGCGGGGTTGATGTAGCCGCCGGTCGGGAACCAGCCGAGGTCGACCGCCAGATACTGGATCATCAGCAGCGCCAGCCAGAAGCCGGGGGCCGCGACACCGGTGAGCGAGACGACGCGGATGATCTGGTCGGGCAGCCGGTCCCGGTAGATCGCCGCCGTCACCCCGCCGACCAGGGACAGCACGACCGCGATCGCCAGGCCCAGGAAGGTGAGTTGGAGGGTGAGCGGGAGTGCGGTGGTGACCTGGTCGATCACCGGGGCACGGGTCAGCGCGCTGGTGCCCATGTCGCCGTGGAGCAGGTCGCCGACGAAGTGGGCGTAGCGCACGGGCAGCGGGTCCAGCAGGCCGTTCTGTTCGCGGAAGTCGTGCAGTTGCTGCGGGGTGGGGTTGGCTCCCTGGAAGAACGCGGACGCCGGGTCGACGTCCGAGAAGCGCATCACCAGGAACACGAACAGCACGATGCCGAGCATCAGCGGCACGAGCAGGGCGATCCGGCGGAGCAGGATCCGGACGACGGCGATCACGGAACGAACCTCCTTGCTGCTAGGCCCACTTGGCCTGGAGGAGGTTGATGCCGGGGTACGGCTGTGCCCTTATGCCGGTGAGCTTGCGCGGGTCCCATGCCGTCATCAGCTCGTTGTGGACGACCGGGTAGAGGACCGCCTGTTCGGCGACGACGTCGATGTAGTCCTGGATCATCGCCTTCTTCTTGGCCGGGTCGGGTTCCTGGGTGGCCCGGTCCATGTCCTTGAAGAGCTGCTTGGCGATCGCGTTGTCGGCCCAACGCGCGTATCCCATCCACAGGTTGGTGGGTCCGTAGTTGTAGTGCATGATCAGGTCGGCGTCGAGGCCGAACTGGTTGGGGTTCGAGGCGGCGGCCACCACCTGGTAGTCCTGCTTCTGGTCCATCTTGGTGAAGACGGCCGTGGTCTCCTGCGGGGAGAGCGTCGTCTTCACGCCGATCGCGTCCCAGGACGCCTTGATGGTCGGCAGGCAGTCGACGATCCAACTCACGTTCACCGCAAGGATGTTGATCTTCAGTCCGCTGACCCCGGCGGCCTTCAGCAGGGCCTTCGCCTTCTGCGGGTCGTAGTCGTAGACGGTCTTCGCGCGCCGGTAGGTGGGGTTGCCCTCGTTCAGGAACGAACTCGACGGTTTCCCGTGGCCCTTGAGTGCGACCTCGACCATCTTCCCGGTGTCGATGGCGTAGTGCAGCGCCTGCCGCACCCGTACGTCGTCGAAGGGCTTGTGCTTGGTGTTGAACATCAGGAACAGGTTGTTCATCCCGGCCCCGCCCGCGACCGTCAGCCCGCCGCTCTCGAGCTGCTGGATGTTGGCGTACGGGATGTTGTCGGAGATCTGCGCGCCGGCGCTGGAGCCGGAGATCCTGGCGACGCGCGGGGCGGCGTCCACGATCGTCAGCCAGTTCATCGTCTTGAAGGCCGCCGGGCGCGGGCCGTTGTAGTCGGCGAAGGCCGCGAAGGTGGTGTTCGACTTCGGGTGGTGCGCGGTCTGTTTGTACGGTCCCGAGCCGACCGCGAGCCCCTTGATGGCGTCGTCCCAGGCGCCGGGCTTGGAGAAGACGTGCTTCGGCATGATCTTCGCGAGGGTGAGCCGCGAAACCCCTTCCGGGAAGGGAAACTTGAGCACCAGCTCGACGTTCTGCGCGTCGATCTTGCGGACTTCCTTCAGCCAGCTCTCGAAGAAGCCCTTGGCGAGCGTCTGCGTCTTGGGGTCGAGGATCCGGTCGAAGACGAACACGACGTCGTCGGCGGTCACGGGCTTCCCGTCGTGGAACTTGGCGCCGGCCCGCAGCGTGAACTTCCAGGACGTGGCGTTCAGGTCCTTCGGCACCTCGGTCGCCAGCGCCGCGTACGGCTTGCGGGTGATCGGGTCGGTGTCGAGCAGCCCCTCGTAGATGTGGTTGTTGGCCGCCATGCAGAAGGCGGACGCGGTCTGCGTCGGGTCCCAGCTGCCGTCGTTGCCGTAGCCGATGACCGCGGTCAGCGTCCGGTCCTTGCCACCCCCGCTGCCGGTGTCGTTCGTGGACTGCGGCCCCGACGAACAGGCCGACAGCGACGCGGAGACGGCGGCGGCCGCGCCCAGCGCGCCGGTGTGCTTCAGGAAGGTCCGGCGGTGCACGGTTCCTCCAGCGAAGAGTCGAAGAGTGAGGAGATACGACGTCCTACGTCCTGCCTCAGCCGCGACCATAGGAGCGGCTCCAGGGGCGGTCAAGGGATCGCACACGAATGGCGTAGCCGTCAGAGGTCGAGCCAATGGCGGTAGGAAATGGCGGGAGTTGATGCACGTCAGTGCCGGACATGGGACGTGGGACGTCCATCGCGCGTACGATGCGGCGCATGTCCGCTCAGCCGAGGCAGACGGAGACCGGGAACAGCCGGATTCAGCGGGCGGTCGTGCAGCTGATCCTCGACCGCAGGCTCCGGCCCGGTGCGCCGCTGCCCACCGAGGCCGAGCTGATGGACGACCTCGGCGTCAGCCGGAACTCCGTGCGCGAGGCCCTCAAGGCGCTCCAGGCCCTGGACATCGTGGAGATCAGACACGGCTACGGCACCTACGTCGGCCAGGCCTCCCTCACCCCCCTGATCGACGGACTGACCTTCCGCACCCTCGCCCGGCACGACGAGGACACCGGCGCGCTCGCCGAGATCCTCCAGGTGCGCGAGGTGCTGGAGGAGGGGCTGATCCGGCGGATCGCGGGTTCGGTCGCCGAGACCGAGCTGGACGCGCTGGAAGCGGTCGTGACCCGGATGGAGGCGGCGGTCCGGTCGGGCCGCCCCTTCCCGGAACTCGACCGGGAATTCCACGAGTTGCTCTACGCCTCCTTGGGCAACGCGCTCGTGCCGCAACTGCTGGCCGCCTTCTGGACCGTGTTCCGCAGGGTCGCCGACGCCCGCGGCTGGACGGACGACCCGGAGCCGGAGGTGACGGTCCGCCGGCACCGGGACATCGTGACGGCCCTGCGCGCGCGGGACGCCGAGAGCGCCCAGCGCGCGATGGTCCACCACTTCCGGGGCATCGAGGCCCGTACGCTGACCCGATGACGGACACCTGGCACCCCACGGATCCCGGTGTGCTGCGACTGCCCTCGGGACGGCTGCTCCGGGGCCGAGGCCTGCGGCACCCCCTGGACCCGGGGGCGCCCACACCCTCGTACGCCCTCTATCTCCTCGGCAAGCAACCCCCTCCCGTCGCCTGGGAGTTCACCTGGATCCGCTGGCCCGACTTCCGGCTGCCCGCCGACCGGCCGGCCGCCCGCGCCGCGCTGACCGAGGCCTGGGAGCGGGCCGCCGCCGAGCGCGTCGAGATCGCCTGCGGCGGCGGCCGCGGCCGCACCGGGACGGCACTGGCCTGCCTGGCGGTCCTGGACGGCGTACCGGCCGAGGAGGCCGTGGATTTCGTACGGCGGCACTACGACCGGCATGCGGTGGAGACGCCCTGGCAGAAGCGGTACGTGCGGGGGTTCTAGGCGAGGGCTTCGGACAGGAGTGCGGCCGTCTCGGCGATGAGTGGGTGGTCCAGCTCGGCGTCCTGGTCCGGCTTGGTCACCTGTACCGCCAGCACGATCGGGGTGCCGTCCGGGGTCCAGGCGATGCCCACGTCGTTGTTGGCGCCGTACGAGCCCCCGCCGGTCTTGTCGGCGACCGTCCATGTGCCGGGCAGTCCCGCACGGAAGCGGTTGGCGCTCGTCGTGTTGTTCAGCAGCCAGTGGGTGAGGAGTTCGCGGTCCGGGCGGTTCAGGGCGTCGCCGAGGACCAGGCGGGCGTAGGTGCGGCCGATGGCGCGCGGGGTGGTGGTGTCCGTGCGGCGCCACGGCTCGGCCGAGTTGAGCTCCGGCTCCCAGCGGTCCAGGCGGGTCACCGGGTCGCCCAGCGATCGGGCGAAACGGGTGATCGCGGTGGGGCCGCCCAGTTCGCGAAGCAGCAGGTTGCCCGCGGTGTTGTCGCTGTAGCGGATGGCCACGTCGGCGAGTTCGGCGACGGTCATGCCCTCGGCGAGGTGTTTTTTCGTCTGGTCGGAGCCCTCATCCACGATGTCGGCCTCCGTGTAGTGGGTCCGACGGGCGAGGACCTCCCCGTGCCGGTCCAGGTCGCGCAGGACGGCCGCCGCCGCGAGGGTCTTGAAGAGGGAGCAGATGGGAAAGCGTTCGTCGGCGCGGTGGGTGACCGTGCGTTTCGTACGGAGGTTGTGCGCGAACACGCCCAGGCGGGTGCCGTGTTGCTGCTCCAGTGTGTGGAGGCGGTCGCTGGTTGCTGCCTGTGCCGGTGCGCTGGTGAGGAGCGCGGCTGCGGTGGCGGTGCCTGCGGTGAGCAGGGTGCGTCGGCCTAAGATCTTGTTCTCCTTCGTTCGACGATCTCTTCAGTGATCGACGCCGTACGTCATCCCTTGGTTGCCGAGCCGTAGACCATCGGCGGACGGCGCGGCGGGCCCGCGCTCGCCACAGTGAGGGGCATGGAGAAGACGAAGGGGATCAATCGGGCGCAGTTCCTGGCCGGGGCGGCGGCCCTCGGGGTCACGGCGGCGGTGCTGCCGTCCGGGTCGGCCGCCGCGGCCACCGGACGGCACGGACTGCGGCACCGCGGCGTCGTCTACACCGTCGGCGAGGGCGACACCCCGGGGACCGCGTGGAGCGCCGCCCGGATGCGCCGGGACATCCGCGTCATCCGCGACGAGCTGCACGCCGACACCGTCGACGTCACCGGTGACGGCGTCGAACGCCTCACCGCCACCGCCGCCGAGGCCGCCGAACGCGGACTGCACGTGTGGCTGCAGCCGACCTTCGGGGACATTCCGCAGCGGGACGTCCTCGAGCACATGGCCGAGTGCGGCCGGTTCGCGGAGCGGCTGCGGCGGCAGGGCGCGAGCGTCGACTTCAGTGTGGGGTGCGAGTTCTGGCTGTTCGTGCCGGGGATCGTGCCGGGGGAGACGGTTCTGGAGCGCGTCGACAACCTGCTCAAGGGCAACTTCGACCCTGTGCGGATGCAGCGCCGGCTGGACGCCTTCACGGCGAGGGCGGCGGCGGTCGGCCGCTCCGTCTTCCACGGCCGGCTGAGCTACGCCGCCGCCCAGGACGACCAGGTCGACTGGCGGCTCTTCGACGTCATCGGCATCGACTACTACTCGTACTTCGGCCACCACGCCGACTACGTACGGGAGTTGAGGCGCTTCCTGCGCTGGGGCAAGCCCCTCGCGATCACCGAGTTCGGCACCTGCACGTACAAGGGCGCGCCCCGGGCGGGCGGCATGGGCTGGAACGTCGTCGACTTCGACAAGGGCGAGATCAAGGGCCACCTGGTCCGCAGCGAACACACCCAGGCGGCCTACCTGGTCGACGTGCTGTCGGTCTTCGAGTCGATGGGCCTGTACGCGGCGATGGCGTTCGAGTTCGTCACCCCGGACGCCCCGCACCGCGCCGACAACCCGCGCAAGGACCTCGACATGGCGAGCTACAGCATCACCAAGACCATCAAGGACCGCCCCGACGACCCCCGTTCGGGCTGGCACTGGGAGCCGAAGGAGGCGTTCCACGCGCTGGCCCGGCAGTACGGCCGCACCTGTGGGGCTCAGTCGCAGTAGACGTCCTTGCCGGGCCGCTCCCCGGTGGCGAGGAACCGGGAGACGGTCGCGTCCCCGCACGCGTTGCCGTTGTCCAAGTAGGCGTCGTGGCCGGTGGAGTCGACCGTCACCATGACGGCACGCCGACCGAGCGCCTCGCGCAGCTTCAGGGCTCCGCTCAGCGGGGTCGCCACGTCACGCTCGTTCTGCACGAGCAGGACGTTGGACGGCCCCCGGCCGGTGATCCGCACCGGCGCCTGCTTCGGCTGCCACGGCCAGGCGGCGCACACCATGGCGTTACGGGGCATGCCGGCCGTCAGCGGATACTTGTCGCGACTCTCCTCGACCCCCTTCTCGTAAGCGGCTGTTGAGCGGGGCCAGGCGGCGTCGTTGCAGATGGTGGCGGCGCCGACGGCGGTGTAGTTCTGCAGCACCTCATCCGGCGGGGACTGGGGCGCGGGCGGGACGGTGCCCTTCTGCGCGGCCAGGATCAGCTGGGCCAGGGCAGGGTAGTCGTCGGGGTCGTAGAGGGTGTTGAGCATGGTCTGGCGCAGGACGTTGCCGTTGAGCTCCGCCGGGTTGGCGCCGGGCCAGGGGATCGGCTCGCGGTCCAGGCGGGCGGCGAGGCGCAGGAACAGCGGCCGCACCTCGGCGGCCGTGCCGGCCAGGCGGTACGGATTGCCGGGCGCGGACGCCCACTTGGCGAACTCGGGGAAGTTGTCCTCGACGCCCACCTCGGCCGCCCGCAGCCAGGCGCGCTCCGGATTCACCGGGTCGGGGTTGTCGTTGCTGTCGAGGACGATGCGGTCGGTGCGCTGCGGGAAGAGCTGGGCGTAGACGGCGTCGACGTAGGTCCCGTAGGAGACGCCCCAGGCCGAGATCTTCCGCTCGCCGAGGGCGGCCCGAATGCTGTCGAGGTCACGTGCGTTGTCGACCGTGCTGATGTGCCGCATCAGCTCACCGCCGTTGCGGGCGCAGGCGTCCGACATGCGCCGGGCCGCGGTCATGTTCCCGGTGACGGAGCCGTCGGGGCCGGGCCAGGGCCGCAGCGTCGTCAGGGCGAGGTCGGCGTGCTCCAGCCCACAACTGACGGCGGTGGAGGGCGCGTTGCCGCGCGGCGCGAACCCGATCAGGTCGTACTCGTCCCGCACGTCCTGCGGCAGCCTCTGCCCCTTGCCGGAGGGGTCGCCCAGGCTGGTGCCGCCGGGCCCACCGGCGATGAGCAGCAGGGCACCCCGGCGGGCGGAGGGTTTCTCGGCGGGGATGCGGGACAGGACGATGTCGATGGTCCGGCCGCCGGGGTGGGAGTAGTCCATCGGGACGTCGAGGGTGGCGCACTGCTGTCGGGGGTCGAGGCCGCTGCCCTCGCACTCGGCCCACTTCAGTGGTGCCCCGGCGGCGGACGCGGCAACGGGTGTGACGACTCCGAAGACGATGCCGGAGGCGGCGGCGATCAGGGCTGCGCTCTTCGTGATCTCCTTCATGGCTACGAGCCTCCAGGAACGGGCCCGCGCCTCACATCCGGTCAACTGCCTTGTTGGGACGGGGGTTTACCCCAGCCCGGCCGGCGGGTTTCTCAGACGTCCCGCCGGTCGACGACCACCACCGCCACCACGGCCGCGACCACCGCCCACACTGCGAACACGACCCATCCGCCGGCGACCGTGGTCGGGTACCGGGGCGCCAGGGTGAAGGGGTGATCGCCGTAGCCGATGTCGACGAGACGCGACCAAGCGTTCAACGGGAGGGCGTTCCTGACGCACGCCGTCCAGTGGTAGCGCTCGGTGACGAAGGACGGCAGGAGGAGCAGGACCACCGTGGTCAGGACCATCGTCGTCGCGCTGTGCCGTATCAGGGCCCCTGCCCCCATCCCCACCAGCGCGCACACCGGGGCGAGCAGCGCCGAGGCCACGACCACCCGCCAGGCACCGGGATGGCTGATCGGCACCCCCAGGCCCCGGCCGTCGAGGACGGCCTGCGTCGTCGCGTAGGAGGCGCCCGCGACGACCGCGCCGTACACGGTCATCACCGTCGCCACCACGACCACCTTGGCAGCCATCAGCGCCCGCCGGTCCGGCACGGCGGTGAAGGTCGTACGGATCAGGCCCGTCCCGTACTCGCCGACGACCGTGATCGCACCGATGCCCGCGCACGCGAGCACCAGCATCATGGCGGCGCCCGCGGTGAAGGCGTCGCGCAGCGCCCAATAGGCGAACTCGCGCTGAATGGGGCCACCGTAGTGCGGATAGTTGACGTAGTCCGCGCGGGCCGCATTCGCGTTGAACGCGATCAGGGCCAGTGCGCCGGCGCCGAGCGCCCAGTAAGTGGAGCGCAGGGAACGGAGTTTGATCCACTCGGCGGCGAGCAGATCGGTGAAGCGGGCGGCAGGTATGACGAGGGTGGTCATCGAGGTTTCCCTGCCTTGTACTCGACGCTGTCGGCGGTCAGTTCCATGAAGGCGGCCTCCAGGGACGCGGCCCGTGTCGACAACTCCCAGACCGGAAGACGGTGTTCGTGCGCGAGCTCGCCGACCCGGACGGCACTGAGCCCGTCCACGCTCAGGGCATTCCTTTCGTACGGGGTCACGGCCGCACCCTCCGCCGTCAGTACGACGGCGAGCGCGCCGGCGTCCGGAGAGCGCACCGTCACGGTCGGCGCCGTGCCGCGTGCGGCGAACTCGGCGAGGCTCTCGGCGGCGATGAGCTCCCCGCGCCCGATGACGATCAACTCGTCTGCGGTGTTCTCCATCTCGGACATCAGATGGCTGGAGACGAAGACGGTCCGCCCTTCGTACGCGAGCCGCCGGAACAGCCCGCGCACCCACAACACCCCTTCCGGATCAAGGCCGTTGAGAGGCTCGTCGAACAGCAGCACCGGCGGGTCGCCGAGCAGCGCGCCCGCGATGCCGAGCCGCTGCTTCATGCCCAGCGAGAACGTGCCGACCCGCCGCCGGGCCGCACCGCCCGTGAGCCCCGCCTCGGCCAGCACCTCGTCCACCCGCCGCCGCGGGATGCGGTTGCTGAGGGCCAGCGCCTGCAGATGCGCCCGCGCACTGCGCCCGCCGTGCACGTCACCGGCGTCCAGCAGCGCGCCGACGTGACGCAGGCCGCGCGAATGACGCCGGAAGGAGCGACCGCTGACCGTGGCTGTACCGGCACTCGGCTCGACGAGCCCGAGCAGCATCCGCAGGGTGGTGGTCTTGCCGGCGCCGTTCGGCCCGAGGAAGCCGGTGACATGGCCGGGGCGGACGGTGAAGGACAGATCGCGGACGGCGGTCGTGGGCCCGTATCGTTTGGTGAGGTGCTCGACTTCGATCATGCGGACCACGGTCGCGCGGGCGGTGGGCCCGGGACATCGGCCGAACGCCGACACTCGAACGAGCCGGTTGTCGACCGTGGTTGTACGTCCACGGGCCGATGACCGCGGGGAACGACGCGCCTACGATCACGGCATGTCCGCCACGTCGCCTCCGCAGCCCCTGGTCAAACGTGTGCCGCCGGGCGCCTGGGCGGTGCTCGTGTGGTGCGCGAGCACGCTGTTCACGCTCCTGACGACGTTCAGGCTGCCCGGCGAGACGGAGCCGGCCCAGTGGCCGGCCGCCCAGCTCTACCGCTGGGACGGGCTCACGTTCCTCGTAGTGTCCACGGCGTTGGCGGTCCGGGCGGGCCGGCTGCTGCAACGAAGGCCGCTCGGCGCGCTCGTCCTGACCATCCTGGCCGCGATCGTCGAGACGACGACACTCGGGGTGGGCGAGCTGCCGATGGCGCAGTACCTCATGACGATCGTCGCCCTCTACTTCGTCGCGGCGACGCACCCGCGGCGTGTCTCGCAGGCGGGACTGGGGCTGGCGATCGGCACCCTGGCCGTGTACCTGACCGTACGGGTGATGTGCGGCTGGACCATCGGTCTGTCCGCGGAACTGGCCGTCGGCCTCGTCACGGTGATCGCCTGGCTCCTCGGCAACTCCACCCGCCAGTCCCGTGT
This sequence comes from Streptomyces sp. NPDC047043, assembly GCF_040644055.1. Taxonomy (NCBI): domain Bacteria; kingdom Bacillati; phylum Actinomycetota; class Actinomycetes; order Kitasatosporales; family Streptomycetaceae; genus Streptomyces; species Streptomyces sp. NPDC047043. The sequence goes on along the minus strand of NZ_JBEYVO010000018.1, from coordinate 105,071 downwards.
CCACGCCGAGCGCCTCAGCGCCGAGCACGCGGCACAGGCGGTCACCGCCGAACGCCTCCGCATAGCACGGGAGATGCACGACATCGTCGCCCACAGCATCGGCATCATCGCCCTGCAGGCGGGGGCGGCTTCCCGTGTGGCGACGACCCGCCCCGATGCTGCTCTCGCGGCCATGCGGGCGGTCGAGAACGAGGGCCGCGAGACCCTGGCCGGCCTGCGCCGCATGCTGGTCGCGCTGCGGGCGGCGGACGTGACGGAGTTGCCGGACGCTGTCGTTCCCGCGGGGTTGGCGGACATCGACCGCCTGGCGGCCACCACGACGGCGGCGGGCGTGGCGGTGGAGGTGAGGCGTCTGGGTGTCGTGCGCCAACTTCCCCCGGACATAGACCTGTCGGCGTTCCGCATCGTCCAGGAGTCGGTGACGAACGTCGTACGCCATGCGGGCACGCGTGCCTGCCGGGTGACCCTCGACTACCGCGACGACGACGAACTCGCCCTGGAGATCACGGACGAAGGGCGCGGGCGGGGGACCTCCACCGACACCGGCTTCGGGCTCGCCGGCATGCGCGAGCGAGTGGCGCTGCTGCACGGCGAGTTCACGGCAGCTCAGCGCCCCGAGGGCGGCTTCCGTGTCACGGCACGACTGCCGCTCCCGGTGGCCGTCCGATGACCGCGCAGGCGTCGACGGTACGGGTCCTCCTCGTCGACGACCAGGAGCTCATCCGTACCGCCCTGAGCATGGTCATGGCCGACATCGCGGACGTGGAGGTCGCCGGCGAGGCGGCGAGCGGCGAGGAGGCGGTGCGGCTGACCGCGGAACTCGCCCCGGACGTGGTCGTGATGGACATCCGCATGCCGGGGATGGACGGCATAGAGGCCACGCGTCACATCACGCGGGCCGAGCCCGAAGCGAAGGTGGTCGTCCTCACCACCTTCGACGACGACGCGTACGTGTACGGGGCGCTGCGGGCGGGCGCGTCCGGCTTCCTGGTCAAGGACATGGCGCTGGACGACATCATCGCGGCGGTCCGGGTGGTGGCGGCGGGCGACGCGCTGATCGCGCCGAGCGTGACGCGCCGCCTCATCCACGACTTCGCGGCGCGTCCCGAACCGGTGGGCGCGCGCCACGAGTTGAAGGGCATCACCGACCGGGAACGCGAGGTGCTGACGCTGGTGGGCAGCGGCTTGTCCAACGCCGAGATCGCCACCGAGCTGTGCATCAGCGTGGCCACGGCGAAGACGTATCTCACCCGCCTGCTGACCAAGCTGGACGCGAGGGACCGCGTCCAGCTGGTGATCATGGCCTACCAGGCGGGTTTGGTGTCCCCCTGACCCGCAACTCCAGCGCCATGATCAACCGGTCCTCGCCGGGCCCGAAGTAGTCCTTGCGCACGCCCTCTTCGGGCAGGAATCCCAGAGACCGGTACAGCGTGATCGCAGTGGTGTTCGCCGGTTCCACGGCCAGGCGGGCCTCGTGGACGCCGTCCCGGCGCAGCCGCCGCAGTACTTCGAGCATCAGCTTTCTTCCCAGCCCACGGCCCCGTCGGTCCTGGGCAACGGCCAGGCTCAGGCACCAGCTCACGGAGTGGTCCGAGCTGGTGGCGAACAGGACGTAGCCCTGCAGGCTCTCGCCCTCGTACCGGACGAGCAGATGGTCGCCGTGCGCATCGAAGTGCTGACGCAGGACGAAGTAAGGGAACGGGCTGAACTCGAAGACCTCGTTGTCAAGGCGGTGGAGTTCCAGTAGTTCCTTCTCTTGGGCCGGGCGGATGTCCGGGTCGGAGGGCGGATCAGGCACTCGACCAGAATTGCCCGCTGGGGTAACGGAGTTCAAGTCAGGAGATTCCGATCTTGGTACCGTGAGGCATGCATCTGGGATCACCCGGGAACCTGTCGCAGCTTAACGCCGAAGCTCCTTGGGGTGATTTCGACCCAAAGGCTTACGTCAAGCTCAACTACGAGGAAATGCAGTCGGAGGACCGGAAGATCATTGCGATCGTCCGTACCCACTTCGGTGATCATTTCCGCGCCGATCCCGATCGCCCCGTCAGGGGAATCGACGTCGGAGCCGGAGCCAATCTCTACCCGGCCTTCTCCATGTTGCCGTGGTGCGACGAGATCACGCTGCTCGACCGGGCGGGGCAGAACATCGACTACTTGAAGCGACAGCGGGGCCGGGACGGATACGACCCGGTGTGGGACGCGTTCTGGGACCTGTTCTGCGAGGACGAGGCGTACGCCGCGCTCCCGGGCGATCCGAGGACCAGGTTCACCGAGCGCACCCGCGTCGAGGAGGGGGATCTCTTCGCGCTGAGCAGTCAACGGGGACACTGGTCGCTCGGGACCATGTTCTTCGTCGCTGAATCCCTGTCCACCAGCCACGACGAGTTCTGGCAGGCCGTCGAGTGCTTTCTGCTGGCACTCACGCCGGGCGCGCCGTTCGCGGCAGCGTTCATGGAGCACTCCGAGGGATATTTCGTCAAGGACACGCACTTTCCCGCTTGCGACGTCGGCGAGTTGGAGATCCGGTCCGCCGTCGAGGCCTATGCCGAACCCGAAACGCTCATCATGTCCACCGTCGGGAAGCCCAACGCCGTGCGCGACGGTTATACGTCCATGATCGTGGCTTGCGGCTTCCGCGGCAGGGGTAATTAGAGGTTCTCCGGCCGGGCTATGCGACGCGATCTGTGGGGGGCAGGGGATGCAGATCAAGCCACGCCAGCATCTGCTGGACATATGGCAGGCGATGGCCCGCCACTCCTTCACCGACGGGGAGTGGGACTGGGGCGAGTGGGGCGGGCAGAGCAGCGTCGCCGATGCGGAGCGGCTGCTCTGTCTGTTGTATCCGGCCACGGAGATCGCCGCGTTCCGCGTGGACGATCCGGACACCACACAGGAGGACGTCCAGCAGGCCCTGAGGAAGGCCGGCTCGCGGCTGGACATCCCGGCCGACCTCGTCACGGCAACGGCCGATTTCATGCGGATGCACACCGGCGAGGACAAGCGGCCGACCTTCGCCGGGGGTTACTACTTCGGCACCCAGGACAAGACCAGGGAAGTCACCGAGGAACAACGCCAGATCGGCGTGGTCGACTCGTTCTCCATGTCGATCACCCTGTGCCTGGCCACCCTCGGCTTCCTCAAGGTCTACGAGACCAGGACCTGGCGCAGCGACATCAAGGAGGCGATCGCCGAGCTGCGCCAGGCCACCAGCAACCGGCTCACCGCCGCCATGGTGAGCCTGCTGCGCTCCTTCGCCGTCAACGTCTTCGACCCCGACTCCTCCCAGGGCCGTACCCTGTGCGAGCTCCTCGGCCAGGGGCGGCTGTCGCAGCGGCAGGTGCTGAACAAGTTCCAGAACCGCTTCCGGGCGCTGCGCGCGGCGATCAACGAGAGCGTCTTCCTCGGCATCGACGTCCAGGACGGCCTCAAGGACGAGAACCAGCTCTTCGAGTGCGGCTGGGCATGGACCCTGGTCAAGGACGCCCCCGAGGTCGAGACCGGCGAACCCATCGGGCCGCAGCCCGAGGGCGTCGCCAACGCGGTGCCGTATCTGTACTTCACCGTGGTCGCCCTCGACGGCATCCAGGACATGTTCTCCGACCGCACTCTCACCCTCGGCCTGCTCAACGCCGAACAGCAGCGGCTCGCCGAGGCCCTCCGGCTGCGCTGGGAGCTCACCCAGCAGTACTGGTCCGGCATCGCCCGCTTCGGCGACGACCGCTGGCCCCTGGAGGACATTCCCTGGCGTACGACGGGACAGAAGCTGGAGTCCGAGTACTTCTCCCTCTCCGTCGCCGCCATACTCGTACACGACCTGATGCGGCGCCGGGCCACCGACGACGACCTGACCCGCACCGTCAGCGTCATGGAGCGGCTCGCCGAGCGCGGCCGCATCACCAGCCGGATGGTGCGCGACGACGCCGTGGTCCACAACCTGCACAACGTGGGCGTCGCCCTGCCGTTGCAGGGCAGCGAGCGGACCGGGCCGCTTCTCCAGTGGTCCATGAACGACTTCTCGGCGCAGTTGCTGAAGCGCACCATCCAGTTATGCACACTCTCGCGCAACCTCGCCTCGCACGACCGGCTGCTCAGCCTCGCAGAGGGCATCTTCGAGCACATGTGGCGCCGCCGCATCCGTGACGGTGAGGGCATCGGCCTGTGGGACAGCGTCCACCACGTCTATCCGGAGGCGGAGAGCCACAGGCGGCGCGTACCGGTGTCGTGGAGCATCACCGAGCGGGTCACCGAGGTGATGGTCCAGGCCCATGCGATGTACCGCCAGCCTCCCATCCGCAGTGCCGAACTCACCGACCTGGCAAGGGCGTTGATCAGCGAGGCTGCCCATCTCCTGGGCAACGAGCAGATGGAACCCACACCGTCGGACGACGGCCGGCACGGGTTGCAGCTGAGAAACATCGAGGTCAAGCTGCGCCGTGCCCGCAGTCTCGTCGACGAACAGCCGGGCACGGCCTACGCGTTGACGCTCGACGTACTGGGACAGCTCGACTCACTTGCCAGGGCCCGCGAGGCCGCGGAGCGGGGAGTGTGACACGGTGCTGATCTTCGCGGCCTCCGACAAGGGTGGCGCGGGCCGAACCGTCACCAGCGCGAACCTCGCCTACCACCGCGCGCTGGCCGGGGACGATGTCTGCTACCTGGACTTCGACTTCGGCTCGCCCACCGCGGCGGCCGTCTTCGACGTGGTCGGCGCCCGGGAGGCCACCCAGGCCCGCGGTCTGCACGCCTATCTGACAGGTGAGATCAGCGAGCCGGCCCGGATCGACGTCTGGTCCGAGACCGAGCACCAGGTACTGAGCTCCCCGCCCCCCGGCTGCGGTCGGCTGGTGCTGATGCCCGGCGACGTCAGTGGCGGCGAGTTCGCCACCGGTGACGACAATCTGCGCCGCTGCGTCGACCTGCTGATGGCGCTCTACTACGAGTTCGACCTGGTCATCGTCGACCTCAGCGCAGGCCGCTCCTACGCCGTGGACATGACCCTGGAGGCCACCGCACAGCCCGAGATGAACCAGGTCATGGCCCGCTGGCTGGTTTTCCACCGCTGGACCCGCAAGCACGTGGCCGCCGCGGCGAGCCTCGTGTACGGCGAGCGCGGCATCATCGCCGGCGGCGTCCATCGAGGCCACGACGAGGATGCGCTGCGCGCCGCCGTACGCTTCGTACGGGCAGCCGTACCGGATCCCGAGTCGCCGCTGTGGTCGCAGGTCTCACCCACCCAGTCGGCATGGATGCGCAAGACCGACGAGGAACTCAAGCAGCTCGCCTCCAGCCTCGGCGTCGGCTACAGCCAGTCCCTCGGATCCATACCCCTCGAGCCGGTCCTGCTGTGGCGTGAGCAACTCATCACCGACGAGGACGTGCTGGACAGCCAGATCGCCAACCAGGAGACGTGGCAGGCTCTCATCCAGCTGGCCGCGCGGCTCACCGACGACAAGTGCTGGGAGCAGGCGTGACCGAGGCCGTATTCCGGGAGTCCACCGCGGAGCCCCGCATCCAGTCCCTGCCCCTCGCTCACCTCTCCCTGGAGCTGGGCCACCTCTACATGGAGGACTTCGAGGCGGGCCCCGAGCGGCTCGGCGAGCACTTCGCCGAGGTGCGGATCTGGGCGGACGCCGCACGCGCCTCCGTCGCCCGCCGCAGCAAGCGCCCGCGCGTCAGCACCTGCTTCCTGATCGACGACTACTTCACCCGCTTTTCCACCCCGGCCGAGCTGATCCCGCTGGTGCTGAAGGAGGCGGAGAAGGCGGGCCTGGTCATCGACTACCTGGCCCGCGAGTCGGCCTGCGCGGTCGCCGACCGCATCGAACTCGCCGAGTCCGTCATGCACCGCCTCGTCGAGTCGCCGCCCCCGGGCAGCTACGGCTCCCGCCCGCCCGTCAGCCTGACCGGCTGGCTCGCCAACGGCCAGCGATCGCCGTCGATGTCCCGCAGCGCGCTGGGCGAGGTGAAGGGCTGGCAGCCACCCTCGGAGACTGCGGCTCGCAACCACTCCGTCTTCATGGACGTGGAGCTGTGGTCCGAGAAGGACGGACGGCGGCTGTGGTCCTGCCCGTTCCTGGCCGCCGTATGGCAACTGGCCCGGCTCGGCCTGTTGCGGCACCTCGGTGAGCCCGTGCTGGTTCCGAGGCCGTGGCAGGGCCAGGACTTCCCGAACGACTGGGACCGGCTCGCGCCCCTGCTCAAGCTCACCGACACCAAGGCGCCCTTCAGCGCGTACCGCACCTGCACCCTCATGCCCAACCGCTTCCTCGCCGTCGAGGACGCCGTACGGCTCATCCTCGACCAGACCGACGTCGACGCGGGGGCGCTGCAGCAGGTCGCCGCGCGGTCCGCGGCCGAGGGGATGCCGGTGCCCGCGGCAGTCGCGCAGCGCGCCACCTACGTCTTCTACGAGGAGCCCTGAGATGACGGCGGCCCCCGAAGAACCGACGCGTTCTGTCCTCACCTGCGGTGAGGTGCGCACCTGTCTGCTCCCGTCCCTCCAGGCGCTGGACGGCCGAGCCGCCGCCCAGCTGCTGAGGCTGCGCGGCGACGTGCCCGTCCGGCTCTCCGAACGGCCCGCCATGTACGTCCTTTCCTCCGAAGTGCTGACCGGGGTGGACTGCCGGCTGCCCACCTCCAACGGCAGCAAGGTCCGGGTCGTCGGTACGGTGGCCGCCCGAGCGGCGCTGACCGAGGGACGCCTGCTCCAGTCGACCGCGTACTTCGGCCTCCCGGCCGCCGGCCCCGTCGTGCGGCGCCCCTGGGGGCAGTACCTGGTCCGGCCGGGCCTGGTCGAGCCCTTCGGCAAGCTGCCCCAACCGGCCGCGGCAGAGGGCGTGTTGCGCGGTGCCGAACGGGGCGAACTCGACCTCGGGATGATCGCCGAGGGCCTGCTGGCGCAACTGCGGCGCCACGCACTCCTGGACCGCAGGGTGCCCTTCAAGTCCAGCCCCACCCGACTGCGCTGGGTCGCGCGACGCGTACCCGAGGGCGAGCGGGCGTCCCTGGTGAACTTCACGGTCGCCGAGGGTGGGCTGCGGACCATGGAGCTGCGGCTGCCGGAGGATGTCCCGGCCGCCGCGGCGGCGGGCCTCTGCGAGGATCTCGCCCTGCACGACTGGCTCTTGACGACCGTTCAGCACATGCTGGACAACAGTCGGCTCGGTGCGGCAGACGGGCCTGCCGTGATCGAGGCGCTGCATCCGGTCGTGGTGCATCTGCTGCATCTGTGGATGCCGCGGGCGCACGTGGACCCCGTGCTGGGACACCTGTGGAACGTGCTGGAAGCGAAACCGGGGTTCTCCCGCCAGTGGGAGAACCTGAGCCGGCGCATCAGGGACCGACTGGCCCTCCAGGCCGTAGCGATGCCGCACCAGACGCTCAGCACGCGCTGACTCAAGAGCACCGACGATTCCGCTGGAAGAGGCAGGCATGGACGGAGAGCCGGGAAACCCCGGTCCGGCGACGGGCGGGCTGCGCATATCGCCGGTCGTTCTGAAGATTCTGATCACGGTAGCCGTGGGGACGATCACGTATGTGATCACCAATGTGATCGATCAGTCGCAGGAGGAGCTGTGGCAGATCGCTCTGGCCGTCGTCATCGGGGGAGCAGCGCTGATCGTTCAGTACATGGTCGACTTCGAACAGCGGCTGGGTGCGGTGGAGACCGGCCAGCTACAGAGCCGGGGTGAGTTGCGGCAGGACCTGGCCGCGCAGCACCGTGAGATGACGGAGCTGGTGGACCGGGGTTTTCGGCGGGTCGGCGAGGTGACGGACCTGTTCGGCAAGCTCAAGGACTCCGGGATGCCCGACGGTGAGGTCAAGCGGCTCGCCAGGAGCGCCGCTCGGGCGGGATCACAAGGCCAGGACTTCCTACGTCTGTTCGCACAGGCCGAGATCAGGCGGCTGGCCAAGACGATGACGGAGCTGACTTTGGGGAATGCCGACTTGAAGGGGGAGAACAACGACACACTCATCGCTCTCACCGAGTGCGCCGCCGAGAGCATCCACACCACCAGCAGCTTCGTCGACCTTGCCTTTTGGGAGACCGCAACCGCGCAGTACTACCTGGAGGTGCAGCGCGCCGCGATTCAGCGTGGCGTAAAGATCAAGCGCCTGTTCATCGTTCAGCACTTCCGGGAGGAGGAACTCAACAACAAGCTGCAGGAGTTCCTCAGGGACCAACGAAGCACGGGCATCGAGGCCGGTGTGGTGGCCATGTCCGAGCTGCCGCGCGAGGCCAGGGGGGATCGGATGCCCGAATTCGTCATCTTCGACGGGGAACTGCTCTTCGAGATGACCACGGATACGGACCAGACCTACCCCAACGCCAAACTGGACGTCCGTGAGGAGAACGTGCGTCGCCGCAAGGAACGCTTCGCGATTCTCTGGAACGCCCGCCTGGAGGAACCCCCGCATGTCGACCCCGTTCCCTAAGGCGCTGGTCACGGTCGCGGTCGGCGGCGGCACATTCCTCCTGACCGGTGTCCTGAGCGACAGCGACAGCGACGCAAGGTGGCAGTGGACGGCGTCCCTCCTCGCCGCCGTCATGGCCTTGCTCGTGCAGTACCTCGGGGACCGCCTCAAGGCGGTCGAGGAGAGCCAGCGCCGACACATGGACGACATGAAGCGGAGTCTGACCAGTCACCACGGGGAGGTACGCACGGCGGTCGACCAGAGCTTCGCCAAGATCAACGAGGCGACGAAGCTGTTCAGCAAGGTGGACGGTTCCGTTCTCCGCTCCGAGGAAGTGATCCGGCTGGTCGAGGCGTACACCCGGGTCGGTGACGAGGCGCCGGGGATCGTCAAGAGCTTCGCCGAGGAGGAACTGAAGCGTCTCGCCGAGCTGATGGAGGACCTCATCAGCGGCAGAGCAGACTCCTCGTTCGAGAATCACGAGTGGTTGATCGACCTCGCCCTGTGCGTCAAGAAGACCCTTTACGCCACGAGTACAACCATCGACCGGGACTTCTGGGCCAGTGATCCCGCGAAGCGGTATCTGAGCGCGCAGGAGAAGGCCATCAAGACCCGGGGTGTGGAGGTCCGGCGACTGTTTCTCGTGGACGAGCCGGAGGAGGTCACCGAAGCCCTCGAGCAACTCTGCGTGTGGCAGCGCAGGTTCGGCATCGACGCGCGTATAGGCGTGCAGTCGCAGCTGGATCCGGGTGGCACGGTGATGGACTTCATCATCTTCGACGGGGAACTGTGCTATGAGACCTGGCCGGACAGTCACGTCAGGCCGGACATGACGATGCTCAGGATGAAACACGAGCACGTCGAGGACCGCGTCAACCAGTTCAACGAGCTGTGGGCGGCGACAGAGCAGGAGAACGAGCCCGAGCCGGGCACGGGGTCTATGCGCCGCCGACTGCGCTGGGGCGCCGAATAGCGCCGAGGAAGTCGACCCAGGCGCGGGCGGGGAAGACGAGCACGGGACTGTCCGAGGCGAACTTGCTGTCCCGGACAGGAACAACCCCGGTGACCCCGTCGGCGACCTCGACGCAGTCACCGCCGTTGCCGTCGCTGTAGGTGCTTTTGCGCCAGCTCGCGTTGATCAGGTCGTACTCGCGCATCGTCTGCAGTCCTCCGCCGCCGACTCGATCAGGGCCAGGGATGCCTCCGGCGACAGTGAGGCGGCCCTGAGCAGATCGTATGCCGAGTGCGCACGGTTCACCACGGCCGGATCGTCCAGCAGATTCCCCGAGTACACCGCTTCTGTATAGGCCGTTGGCGGTGCGTCCTCGAACTCCATGAGCTTCAGCGAGCCGGTCATGAGCGCATACGCCCCGGCCGCGTACGGCAGCACCTGCACCAGCACCGTGCGCTCACGCGCGAGCTTCGCCACGTACTCCAACTGCCTGGCCATGACGGCAGGTTCGCCGACCGGCACCCGCAGCACGTTCTCGTGCATGACCACCCAATACACGGGCCGTGTTGCATCCTTGAGGATGTGCTGGCGCTCCATGCGCCCCGACACCTTCTCCTCGATGTACTCGTCCGAAGCGAACGGGTTCATCGCCAGGGTGACCGCCCGCGCGTACTCCGCCGTCTGCAACAGCCCCGGCACCAGAGCGGGAGCGAACTCACAGATCTTCGCCGCCAACCGCTCAAGCTCCGCCGCCTTCGCGAAGTAATCCGCGTAGCGAGGGTCGTCGATCAGTTTGCGGCACAAGCGCTCGAAAATGCCGTCGGTCTGCAGGATCTCGTCGATCCGCGTCGCGATATCCAGCTGAGGTTTTCGAATGGCCGCCTCGAACTGCCCGATATAAGTGCCGGACACGAAGACCCGGGCGCCCAGTTCCACCTGGCTCAGGCCCGTGTCCTCCCGGTGCCTCCTCAGTTCCGTACCGAAGAACTCCCAGATCGCCTGGTAGGACCCGGACGAACCCTTGGCCATGGCCAACCCCCTTGCGCTGCGCACCACTTGTAGAGCGCAGACTCCTGCCGAGTGTAGGCGGAACGGGGCACGCTGGAGCTGAAAAGCGTGAAACTCGAAAGGAGCGGGGAGCGAGAAAAGGTGTTGCAGGAATTCCGGGTTGTATTCGTTACGGTCGTCAAGGAGAGGAAATGAAACCCCCCGTCGGCAGTCACGTCGTGGACACCCGCACCGGAAAGGTGGGAATCGTCATGGGCCATGAAGGACCGTACGTCCAACTGAGACCCTACGGCGGAGGCAGGGAGTGGGACGCCGACCCCGGCAGCGTGCGCGGGGCCACTCAGGCCGAGCGGCTCAGCGCGGCGACCGCGTACGCCAACGCCCGCAGCCGGGGCGAAGTCCCTTGACGTAGGGTGCGGGCGCATGGGCCTGTGGAGCATACGGAGATGGACGAAGCCGCGAACCAAGAGCCGCTACCCCACGCCCCTCACCGCGCACCAGCTCTGGATGGTGTCGCTGGGCGCGCCGGTGAGCCGGGACCGCACCGCCTCGCGGACCACGCTGTACCCGTTCACGCGCATCGACGACGGCAGTGCCCGCAGCTGGCTGGCCGAGCAGTGGGAGATCACCTCTCGTGACCGGCTGGCCGGGCGGCTCGACGAGCTGTCCCGCAGCGGCTACCGGGCCCGCGCCCATCAGCTCCACGGTTTCTCGCCGCTCGCCTGGGACGCCGCGCTGTACGTGGACATCGCGCGGTGCGGCTTCGGCTGTGGGATGATCACCGAGTCCGAGGCCTGGACCGCGCTGAAGAACATCGTGCCGTCGGTCGTGCGGACGTACGCCTCCTGGCAGGAGTACGCCGATCACTACCTGCTGGGGCGGAAGGTCTGGCAGGACGGGCTGCGCGGCACCTCCGATGCGTCGGCCCCCGCCCCGCAGGCGGCCGCCGACGCCCACCTCCGAGCCCTCCTGGACCCGGCGAACCGGTCCAGCCCCTGGAACCTGGCCCCCTGGGACACCATCAGTCACCCCGACCGCGCCCGCTGACTCCGGCCGTACGCGAGAATGGACCCATGAGTCTGTTCCGCGACGACGGCATCGTGCTGCGCACCCAGAAGCTGGGCGAGGCGGACCGGACCATGCTGTGCTCGCCCGGGGCCCGCAGTGCCCGATTGCCGCTGCGCGGCGGGCCGGACTCCCGGCAGAAGACCCGCGGCGGTGCGCGATGAGTCTCTTCCGGGACGACGGCATCGTCTTGCGGACCCAGAAGCTCGGAGAAGCGGACCGCATCATCACCTTGCTCACCCGCGGTCACGGCCGCGTACGGGCCGTGGCCCGTGGTGTGCGCCGTACGAAGTCCAAGTTCGGTGCCCGGCTCGAGCCCTTCTCCCATGTCGACGTGCAGTTCTTCGCGCGGGGGAGTGAGCTGGTGGGCCGCGGGCTTCCCCTCTGTACGCAGAGCGAGACCATCGCGCCGTACGGCGGCGGGATCGTCACCGACTACGCGCGCTACACCGCCGGTACGGCCATGCTGGAGACCGCCGAGCGGTTCACGGATCATGAGGGCGAGCCGGCCGTGCAGCAGTATCTGCTGCTCGTCGGCGCGCTGCGCGTGCTCGCCCGTGGCGAGCACGCGCCGCACCTTGTTCTCGATGCCTTCCTGCTGCGGTCGCTCGCCGTCAACGGGTACGCCCCGAGCTTCACCGACTGTGCGAAGTGCGGTCTGCCCGGGCCCAACCGGTTCTTCTCGGTCGGCGCGGGCGGCTCCGTGTGCGTCGACTGCCGGGTGCCGGGAAGCGTCGTACCGTCGCCGCAGACCCTGGGACATCTCGCCGCGCTGCTTACGGGAGACTGGGAGACGGCCGACGCGAGCGAACCGCGGTACGTCCGGGAGGGGAGCGGGCTGGTGTCCGCGTACCTGCACTGGCATCTGGAACGTGGGCTCCGCTCGCTGCGTTACGTAGAGAAGACGTAGAGAAGCAAGCCTGAAGGAGACGAGAAACACATGGTCGTAAACGGGATCCTGGGGCGCCGGCGCCGCGAGTACAAGGCGCCGGAGCCGCACCCGTCGGGTGCCCGCGCGCCGAAGCTGCCGGGCGAGCTGGTCCCGAACCATGTGGCGATCGTCATGGACGGGAACGGCCGGTGGGCGAAGGAGCGGGGCCTGCCGCGGACTGAGGGGCACAAGGTCGGCGCCGAGCGGGTGCTGGACGTGCTGCAGGGCGCCGTCGAGATGGGCGTCGGGAACATCTCCCTGTACGCCTTCTCCACCGAGAACTGGAAGCGGTCGCCCGAAGAGGTCCGCTTCCTCATGAACTTCAACCGTGACTTCATCCGCAAGACGAGGGACCAGCTCGACGCGCTCGGGATCCGGGTGCGCTGGGTGGGCCGTATGCCCAAGCTGTGGAAGTCGGTCGCCAAGGAGCTCCAGATCGCCCAGGAGCAGACGAAGGACAACGACAAACTGACGCTGTACTTCTGCATGAACTACGGCGGCCGGGCGGAGATCGCGGATGCCGCGCAGGCGCTCGCGGAGGACGTGAAGGCGGGGCGGCTGGATCCCTCCAAGGTCAATGAGAAGACCCTCGCCAAGTACCTCTACTACCCGGACATGCCGGACGTGGACCTGTTCCTGCGGCCCAGCGGCGAGCAGCGCACCTCCAACTACCTGCTCTGGCAGAGCGCTTACGCCGAGATGGTCTTCCAGGACGTCCTGTGGCCGGACTTCGACCGGCGTGACCTGTGGCGGGCCTGCGTCGAATTCGCCTCGCGCGACCGGCGGTTCGGCGGTGCGGTGCCGAACGAGGAGCTGCTGGCCATGGAGGCCGCCATGAAGGGCAGGCCGGAAGGCTCGTAGCGGCCACCTCGTGGCCACGGGGGGTTCATCCTCGTACCCGGTGGCGGTTCACGGAGATCGTTGACGATCCGGCCATGAGACGCGTCACCCCCGCCCTCGCGCTGTGCGCCCTGCTGGCCGCGGCCGTGCCCTCCCAGGCCGCGGACCGGCTCGCACACCGCGACAGTTACGGCACGAAGGCCACGTACGAGGCCGGGCAGAGCGCCCGCACCTACCAGCGCCCGCCCGCCGGCTTCACCCCTGTCTTCACGGAGAACGTCTCCCGGCACGGCTCGCGTTCCGCGACGGACGGCGAGGACGCGGATCTCGTCCTCGGGCTGTGGGACAAGGCGCAGGCGGCGGGCCAACTCACCAGCAAGGGCGCGGAGTTCGGCCCGACGGTGCGGGCCCTGCAGGCCGCCATGGCGAAGATCGGCTACGGCAACCTCAGCGCCCGCGGCAAGCAGGAGATCCAGGACACGGCGGTCCGCATGGCCGACCGGCTGCCGTCCCTGTTCGAGTCGATCGCCGCGAAGGGCGAGAGGATCGACGTCGTCAGTTCCGGGCAGGGTCGTGCGATCGACAGCGCCAACCTGTACGCGGGCGCCCTCGCGGACACCGACCCGGACCTCGAGTCCCTGATCGGCGCGACCCGCACCGACAAGGACCTGCTGTACTTCCACAAGGCGGCCGGCGGTGCGGCGTACCGCGACTACATCGCGAACGACAAGCGCCTGGCCGAAACCCTGGAGTCGATCACCGACCAGTCGCGGACGCACAAGGCCGCGTACAGCGTCCTGCGCCGGCTGTTCAAGGCCGACTTCGTGGACCGGATCGCCGCAGCGGACCAGGTGGCCGCCGCCGAGGCCGTCTACAACCTGTACGCGATCGCCCCGGCGATGAGCGGGGAGAGCCCGGACGGCGAGGGCTGGGGCATGCAGCGCTACATCTCCCGCTCCGACGCCGCCTGGTTCGGCTACCTCTCCGACGCCGAGGACTTCTACGAGAAGGGCCCCGGCTTCTCGGACAGCGACATCACGTACGAGATGGCCGGTGTGCTCCTCGACGACTTCTTCAAGCAGGTCGAGGCGAAGAGGGCCGGCACCGGCGAACTCGGCGCCGAACTCCGCTTCACCCACGCCGAGGAGATCATCCCGCTGGCCGCCCTGATGGGCCTGCCGGGCAGCACGCAGCCGGCGACGCCGGGGCAGCCGTACACCTACGCGAACAACCCGTGGCGCGGCGCGAACGTGGCACCGCTGGGCTCCAACATCCAGTGGGACGTCTTCCAGAAGGGCGACCGCTACCTGGTCCGCATGCTCTACAACGAGAAGGAGACGGCCTTCAAGGCGGGCTGCACTCCGATCTCCGAGGGCAGCAAGTTCTACGACCTGGACGAACTGGAGCGCTGCTTCGGCCGAAGCTGATCATCTCGCGGCCGAAAGCGCCCGCCAGGTTCTCAAGATCGCTGCCCGCAACGGGACGTACCACGCGGCGGTGACGGACGCCGGGTATCCCAGCCCGTCCGGCGTTTGAGGACGAGGCCGTTCAGGCCGAAGCGGGGGTCTGGGGGCGCGGCCCCCGGGGGACCCGCACCGCACAACGGCTCAACCGGCGGCGCAGTCCGCGCACGTGCCGAAGATCTCCACCGTGTGTGCCACGTTGACGTACCCGTGCTCGGCGGCGATCGCCTCCGCCCACTTCTCCACCGCGGGGCCCTCGACCTCGACCGCCTTGCCGCAGACGCGGCAGACCAGGTGGTGGTGGTGTTCGCCGGTGGAGCAGCGGCGGTAGACCGACTCGCCGTCGGAGGTGCGCAGGACGTCGACCTCGCCCGCGTCGGCGAGGGACTGGAGGGTGCGGTAGACCGTGGTCAGGCCGACCGAGTCGCCCTTGTGCTTGAGCATGTCGTGGAGTTCCTGCGCGCTGCGGAACTCGTCCACCTCGTCCAGCGCCGCCGCCACGGCAGCCCGCTGCCGGGTCGCGCGGCCCTTCACGGGCGGTCCAGCGGTCGTCACCGGTGCCTCCTCTTTTCGGCTCGTTCGCCTACGGGGCGCTTTATGCCGGTGTCGAGACCACGAGCGTGCTCAGCCCTTCGGGCCTCCGCGCGCTAGTGGTCTCGACACCGGCGCGCCCCTGCGGCTCTCTCGCGCCTCTACGTCTGCGCCTTGCCGGGCCATTGTGCCAGTCCGCCCTGTGCGCAGTCAGACGCCGACCTTCCCCTCCGGGGCCCGGGCGGCCGGAATCGCACACTCCGCCGGGTCGCCGGCGGGTTGTGCGGCGGCTGCGGCGCGGGCGCGGCGGCGGGCCAGCGGGGCCGCGAGCGCGGTCAGCACGATGAACGCGGCGATGGTCAGCAGCACGATCGTCGCGCCGGGCGGGACGTCCTGGTAGTACGAGGTGACCGTGCCGCCGATGGTGACGGAGACCCCGATCGCCACCGCGATCGCGAAGGTCGCCGCGAAGCTGCGGCTCAGTTGCTGCGCCGCCGCCACGGGTACGACCATCAGGGCCGACACCAGCAGCAGGCCTACCACCCGCATCGCGACCGTCACCGTGACCGCCGCCGTGACCGCCGTGAGCAGGTTCAGGGCGCGCACCGGCAGGCCCGTGACCCGGGCGAACTCCTCGTCCTGGCTCACCGCGAACAGCTGGCGGCGCAGGCCGAGGGTGACCAGGACCACGAAGCCCGCGAGCAGGCAGATCGCCGTGACGTCCGACTCCGACACCGTCGACAGCGAGCCGAAGAGGTACGACGTCAGGTTGGCGTTGGAGCCGCCGGGCGCGAGGTTGATGAACATCACGCCGCCGGCCATACCGCCGTAGAAGAGCATCGCGAGGGCGATGTCGCCGCGGGTGCGGCCGTACCAGCGGATGAGTTCCATGAGCACCGCGCCGAGCACGGACACGAGGGTCGCCATCCAGACGGGGGACGCGGAGAGCAGGAAGCCGAGGCCGACGCCGGTCATCGCCACGTGGCCGATGCCGTCGCCCATCAGGGCCTGGCGGCGCTGGACGAGGTAGATGCCGATCGCCGGGGCCGTGATGCCGACGAGGACGGCGGCGAGCAGGGCCCGCTGCATGAAGGCGTAGTCGAGGAAGTCCATCAGCTCAGCAGTCCTGTGCGCAGGGGCTCGTTCTCGTGGGGGTGGACGTGGTCGTGGCCCGGCAGCGCGTGCTGGCCGACCGCCTGCGGGGGCGGCCCGTCGTGCAGCACACAGCCGTCGCGGAGGACCACCGCGCGGTCGATCAGGGGCTCCAGGGGCCCGAGTTCATGCAGGACGAGCAGCACGGTCGTGCCCTGCGCCACCTGCTCCCGCAGCGTCTGCGCCAGCACTTCCTGGCTGGCCAGGTCCACGCCCGCCATCGGCTCGTCCATGATCAGCAGTTCGGGTTCGGCGGCGAGCGCGCGGGCGATCAGTACGCGCTGGTGCTGGCCGCCGGAGAGGGCGTCGACGGAGTCCTTGGCCCGGTCCGCCATGCCGACCAGCTCCAGGGCCCGTCGTACGGCCGCGTGGTCCGCCTTGCGCAGCACGCCGAAGCGGGCCCGGGACAGGCGGCCGGACGAGACGATCTCGGTGACGGTGGCCGGGACGCCGCCGGCGGCCGTCGTGCGCTGCGGGACGTAGCCGACCCGCGCCCAGTCCCTGAACCGCCTCCGCTCCGTGCCGAACAGTTCGATCTCGCCCGCGGCGAGCGGCACTTGGCCGATGATGCTGCGGATCGCGGTCGACTTGCCGGAGCCGTTGGCGCCGAGCAGCGCGACGACCTCACCGCGGTTCACGGTGAGGTCGATTCCGCGCAGGACGGGGCGCGAGCCCAGGTCGGCACGTACGCCGCGCAGCGATATGACGGGCTCGGTTGCGGGCTCGCCCAAGGCGCCCATGTCGTCCTCCGTAAAGGTCATTTGGATCCCAGGGCCGTCCGCAGCGCCTTGAGGTTGGCCTCCTGGACCGCGAAGTAGTCCTGGCCGCGGGACTTGGCGGTGATGCCCTCGATCGGGTCGAGGACGTCCGTCTTCAGGCCGGCGTCGGAGGCGATGGTCTTCGCGGTCTTGTCGCTGACGAGCGTCTCGTAGAACACCGTGGTGACGCCGTCGGCCTTCGCCATCTTCTCAAGGCTCTTCACCCGGGCCGCGCTCGGCTCGGACTCGGGGTCGAGGCCGTTGATGGCCTCCTCGGTGAGGCCGTAGCGCTCGGCGAGGTAGCCGAAGGCGGCGTGCGTGGTGATGAAGACCTTGGACTTCGTGTTCGCCAGGCCGTCCTTGAACTGGGTGTTCAGGTCGTCGAGCTTCTTCACCAGGGCCGCGGTGTTCTTCTTGTAGTCGGCCGCGTGGTCGGGGTCGGCCTTCTCGAAGGCGGCGCCGACGCCCTTGGCGACCTGGGCGTACTTCACCGGGTCCAGCCAGATGTGGGGGTCCTTGCCGCCGGACTCCTCCTCGCCGTGCGAGTCGTCGTGCTCGGCCGCGTGCCCGCCGACCTCGTTGCCGTGCTCCTCGAGGGAGGTCAGGGAGGAGGCGTCGATCTTCGTCTTCACCTCGGACTGGGCCACGGCGTCGTCGACGGAGGGCTGGAGGTTCTTCAGGTAGAGCACCGCGTCCGACTCCTGGAGCTGCGCCGTCTGCCGGGCGCTGATCTCCAGGTCGTGCGGCTCCTGACCGGGCTCGGTCAGGCTTGTGACGTGCACGTGCTTGCCGCCGATCTGCTCGGCGAGGAAGGCCATCGGGTAGAACGAGGCGACGACGTCGAACTTGGCCGTGTTGCCGGCCGCGGCTGCTCCCGAGCAGGCGGAGAGGGTGGCCAGGCCGAGGGTGGTGACCGCGGCCGTGGCCACCGTGGGTATGAGGCGTCGTCGTACGTTCATGACAGTCATTTTCAACAAATATGGAAACCGTTGTCAACAAAGGTTTGACCAGGCACCGATTTGATTGAGGGGGAGCCCCCGCCGGTACCCTGAAGCATTCGCTCTGAAGCACTGCTCGAAGAGATGCTTCGTCGCCCGTCGTCGTAATGAAGAGAGCACCGTGGCCGCCGACAAGATCGACACCATCGTCAGCCTGAGCAAGCGCCGTGGCTTCGTATTCCCCTGCAGTGAGATCTACGGCGGTCAGCGCGCCGCCTGGGACTACGGGCCGCTGGGTGTCGAGCTCAAGGAGAACCTGAAGCGCCAGTGGTGGCGTTACATGGTGACGTCGCGCGAGGACGTGGTCGGTATCGACTCGTCCGTGATCCTGGCCCCCGAGGTCTGGGTCGCCTCCGGCCACGTCGCCACCTTCACGGACCCGCTCACCGAGTGCACCTCCTGTCACAAGCGGTTCCGCGCGGACCACCTGGAGGAGGCCTACGAGGCGAAGAAGGGCCACCTCCCGGAGAACGGCCTGGCGGACGTCAACTGCCCCAACTGTGGCAACAAGGGCCAGTTCACCGAGCCCAAGCAGTTCTCGGGTCTGCTCTCCACCCACCTGGGTCCGACGCAGGACAGCGGCTCCATCGCGTACCTGCGCCCCGAGACCGCCCAGGGCATCTTCACCAACTTCGCCCAGGTGCAGACCACTTCGCGCCGCAAGCCGCCGTTCGGCATCGCGCAGATGGGCAAGTCCTTCCGCAACGAGATCACGCCCGGCAACTTCATCTTCCGCACCCGCGAGTTCGAGCAGATGGAGATGGAGTTCTTCGTCAAGCCGGGCGAGGACGAGAAGTGGCAGGAGTACTGGATGGAGCAGCGCTGGAACTGGTACACCGGCCTGGGTCTGCGCGAGGAGAACATGCGGTGGTACGAGCACCCGAAGGAGAAGCTCTCCCACTACTCCAAGCGCACCGCTGACATCGAGTACCGCTTCCAGTTCGGCGGCAACGAGTGGGGCGAGCTGGAGGGTGTCGCCAACCGCACCGACTACGACCTCGGCGCGCACTCCAAGGCCTCCGGCCAGGACCTCTCCTACTTCGACCAGGAGGCCGGCGAGCGCTGGACTCCGTACGTCATCGAGCCGGCGGCCGGTGTCGGCCGGGCCATGCTCGCCTTCCTGCTCGACGCCTACGTCGAGGACGAGGCGCCGAACGCCAAGGGCAAGATGGAGAAGCGCACGGTGCTGCGCCTGGACCACCGCCTGGCCCCCGTGAAGGTCGCGGTCCTGCCCCTCTCCCGCAACCCCGAGCTGTCCCCGAAGGCCAAGGGCCTCGCCCAGGCGCTGCGCCAGAACTGGAACATCGAGTTCGACGACGCGGGCGCGATCGGCCGCCGCTACCGCCGCCAGGACGAGATCGGCACGCCGTACTGCGTGACGGTCGACTTCGACACGCTGGACGACAACGCGGTGACAGTGCGCGAGCGTGACTCGATGAAGCAGGAGCGCGTGTCGCTGGACCAGATCGAGGGTTACCTGGCCGGGCGCCTCGTCGGCGCCTAGGTCTCCTCAAACGCCGGACGGGCTGAGTCGGTCAGCCTGTCCGGCGTTCGCCATGTGCAGCTGGTCGTAGGTCTTGAAGGTGTACGTCGCCGACAACCTGATCGCGTTCCCGGTCGCCCTCGGGAGGCCGAGCCTGTGGTTGACGAGCCTGTTCAGCGGGCCGCAGCCGGTCGCCGCCGGGGCGGAGAAGGTGTCGTCGTAGGCGTCGAACCTGACGACCGGCGGGTTTTTCGAGACCCACTCCGAGTCGCCGGCGCGTTGCAGGCGCAGCTCGACGGGGGTGTCCCTGCCGACCGTGCAGTCATGCGGCAGCAGGGGGCTCTGGACGCGGAAGCGCATGGTGAACAGGCCCAGGCTGTTGCCGACGGAGTAGAAGTCGGACCGGCCGCCGTACTCGGGTTGCAGGGACAGGGACGGCAGGCTGCCGGGCACGCGCGTCGGTGCGCTGCGCAGGGCGCCGAAGATCTGTCCCTCGCTGCCGTCGGGCATGGGTCCCTCGGCGTGCGTGACGATCATCGGCGCCAGCTCGGGAAGGGTGCGGCTGCCGAGGGTCAACGAGCCCGTGGCGGTGAGGACTTCGCATTTCCACTGGGCCGCGTCGACACCGGCCGGGATCTCGGGGCAGTCACTGAAGTCGTACGTGGGCGTGGCCGGCTCGGCTGCGGCGGCGGGCAGGGCGGTCGCACCGGTGGCCGTGACGGCGGTGAGGGCGGCGAGGGCGAGGACGGCGGTGATCTTCATGTCACTCAGCGTGCCGTCACGGACACCCCTGCGGTAACGGGGAAGTCCCTTGCCTACCCCTGAGGCGACCCTGTTCCTTCCCCTGAGGCGTCCCTGACTGCATGTCGGGGGCATGCGGTGCGGCATTGGCCCCCGATAAGGGCGCGGCTTTGGACCTGTATCCCGAACCGCCGCGACCGCAGGGTGGCCCCATGAGCCTCGCCTTCCTCCTCACCACCCTCGTCGTCGTCGCCACGCCCGGCACCGGCGTCGTCTACACCCTCGCCGCCGGGCTCTCCCGGGGGCGGCGCGCGAGCGTCGTGGCGGCGTTCGCCTGCACGCTCGGGATCGTGCCGCATGTGGTGGCCGGCGTTACCGGGCTGGCCGCGCTGCTCAATGCCAGCGCGGCCGCCTTCCAGGTGCTGAAGTACGCCGGTGTCGCCTATCTGCTGTACATGGCGTGGGCCACGGTGCGGGACAAGGAGGCGATCGCCGTCGACGAGGAGGCCGCCCCGAGTTCCGCCGGCCGTGTCATCGTCCGCGGTGTGCTCGTCAACATCCTCAACCCGAAGCTGACGATCTTCTTCTTCGCGTTCCTGCCGCAGTTCGTGGACCCGTCCCAACCGCACGCGCTGCCACGGATGTTGGGGCTCAGCGGTGTGTTCATGCTGGCGACCTTCGTGGTGTTCGCCGGATACGGCATCCTCGCCGCCTCGGTCCGCAGCCACGTCACCTCACGGCCGCGGGTGATGGCGTGGCTGCGGCGGAGCTTCGCGGGGTCGTTCGTGGCGCTGGGCGCGAAGCTGGCGCTGACGGCCAGGTGAAACCCGGGCCTCAACGGCCCTGCAGGGACTTCACGTTGTCGCCGAACGTCCAGTTCTTCGAGCCGTCCCAGTTGATCGACCAGGTCATCAGGCCCTTGAGCGCGGTGCCGTAGTGCTTCCACGCCTGCGAGACCAGGCTCGGTGACATGTAGCCGCCGCCCGCGCCCGACTGCGCGGGCAGGCCCGGTACCTGCTTGTCGTACGGCACCTTGATCGTCGTACCCTGCACGACCAGGCCCTTGTTGAGGCAGTCGGTCTGGGCAGTGAAGCCCGCGACGGTGCCGGCCGAGTAGGAGTCGCCGGAGCAGCCGTACATGCTGCCGTTGTAGTACTGCATGTTCAGCCACCACAGACGGCCGTTGTCGGCGTACTTCTTGATGATCGGGAGGTACGCGCCCCAGATCGAGCCGTACGTGACGCTGCCGCCGGTGACGTAGGCCGTCTCCGGGGCCATGGTGAGGCCGAAGTTCGACGGCATGCGTGCCAGTACGCCGTCGATGATGCGGATCAAGTTGGCCTGGGACGTGGAGAGTTGGGTGATGTTCCCGCTGCCGACCAGGCCGGTCTCGATGTCTATGTCGATGCCGTCGAAGTTGTACTTCTTCAGGATCGGCACGATCGTCGCGACGAACCTGTCCGCCACTGCGGTGGAGTTGAGGTCGATGCCGGCCGTCGCGCCGCCGATCGACAGCAGGATGGTCCGGCCGGACGCCTTCGCCGCGCACATCTCCGCGGGCGTCGCCACCTTCACGCCCGAGTCCATGCCGTCCTCCCACAGGGCCGTGCCGTCCGAACGGATCACCGGGAAGGCCGCGTTGACGACGTTGTAGCCGTGGGCGGCGATACGGGAGTCGGTGATCGGGGTCCAGCCGAAGGGCGGGTGGACGCCGTTGGCGGAGCCGTCCCAGTTCTCCCAGTAGCCCTGGAGGACCTTGCCGGACGGCTTCGACTTCACGGCACAGGTGTCGGCCGCGGACGCGGAGGTGGCGACGGGCAGTTGGGCAAGGCAGGCGGTGGTCAGCGCGGCGGCGAGCAGGCGCAGGGCGCGGCGGAGCATACGGGCCTCCCGGTGGGGGTGCGGTGAGGTGTCGTAGCCATGACAGTGCTCTGGTCCAGACCTCTCGTCAATAGGTCTGGACCAGCAGGAAGGGATGCGTGGCGAAGTTGGAATGACAGATATTGAAATCTGTCAGCTGTCATGTCAGGGTGGAGGCATGACGATGCGAACCCGAAACCTCGGAACCACCGGCCCCCAGGTCTCCGCCCTCGGCCTCGGCTGCATGGGCATGTCGGGCATGTACGGCGACTCGGACCGCGCCGAGTCCATCGCCACCATCCATGCCGCCCTGGAGGCCGGCGTGACCCTGCTCGACACCGGCGACTTCTACGGCATGGGGCACAACGAACTGCTGATCGCCGAGGCCCTGCGCACCGCCCCGGCCCCCCTCCGGGAGAACGCGCTGACCAGCGTGAAGTTCGGCGCCCAGCGCGGTCCGGACGGCGAGTGGCTCGGCTACGACGCGCGGCCGGCCGCCGTGAAGACCTGGGCCACGTACTCCCTCCAGCGCCTCGGCGTCGACCACATCGACGTCTACCGCCCCGCCCGGCTCGACCCGAACGTGCCGATCGAGGAGACCGTCGGCGCGATCGCGGAGCTCGTCGAGAAGGGGTACGTCCGACACATCGGCCTGAGCGAGGTCGGCGCGGAGACCATCCGCCGGGCCGCCGCCACCGCCCCGATCGCCGACCTCCAGATCGAGTACGCGCTCATCTCCCGCGGCCCCGAGCGGGAGATCCTGCCCACCCTGCGCGAGCTGGGCATCTCCGTCACCGCGTACGGCGTGCTCTCCCGCGGGCTGATCTCCGGCCATGTCACGCCCGGTCAGCAGTACGCGGCGAACGACTTCCGCGCCCACTCGCCCCGCTTCCAGGGCGACAACCTCCAGCACAACCTCAGCCTGGTCGAGTCCCTGCGCAAGATCGCCGAGCAGAAGGGCGTCTCCGTCGCCCAGATCGCCATCGCCTGGGTGCTCTCCCGGGGCGAGGACATCGTGCCGCTGGTCGGCGCCAAGACCCGCGAGCGGCTCGGCGAGGCGCTCGGCGCCCTGGACGTGACCCTGGACCCGGCCGACCTCGCCGCCATCGAGGCCGCCGTACCGGCGGACGCGGCGGCCGGCGAGCGGTACGCGCCCGCGCAGATGGCCATGCTCGACAGCGAGCGCTGATCGCGGTGCCGGGTACCGTCTAGACATGCCACCGACCACCGAGACCCTGACCGCCGAGCGCATCCTCGCCGCCACCGAGGAAGTGCTGCGCCGCTACGGCCCGGCCAAGGCCACCGTGGTCGACGTGGCCCGCGCGCTCGGCGTCAGCCACGGCAGCGTCTACCGGCACTTCCGGACCAAGGCGGCGCTGCGGGAGGCGGTGACGAAGCAGTGGCTGGACCGTACGACGGAGCTGCTCGCCGGCATCACCGCCGACACCGGCCGGGACCCGGAGGCACGGGTGCGCGAGTGGCTCGCGGCACTCTTCGCGGCCAAGCGGCAGAAGGCGGGGATCGACCCGGAGCTGTTCGCCACGTACTCGGTCCTGGCCGTCGACGCGGGCGAGGTGGTCGCCGCCCACATCACCGAACTCACCGACCAGCTCACCGAGATCGTGCGCGCCGGCGTCGAGGCGGGCACCTTCACGGTCGGCGACCCGGCCTCCGCCGCCCTCGCCCTCTTCCAGGCCACGGGCCGCTTCCACGACCCGGGCTACGCCAAGGAGTGGGAACTGCCGGGCGTGGAGGCGGAGTTCGAGGCGGTGGTGGAGCTGCTGGTGCGGGGGCTGCGGGGCTAGTTCTCAGCGGTCCTCAGCGTTGCGGCATGAGCTGCACCCGGATGTCGTCCTCGTACGGCAGGACGATCGTCTGGTCCCGGCCGAGTCGCCACTGCGGGGTGACCAGGAACAGCCGTCCGCCGGACGCCAGCAGCAGCCGGAAGCACCGGTAGCGGTAGCGGTACTCTCGCGTGCTCTCCCCGGCCGTCCCGAGCCGGGTCGCCGTCACTCCCGTCGGCAGCCCCTCCAGCGGTTCCCTGGTGTCGACGACGACCTCTACTCCGCGGTGCTTCGGTCGGAAAGTCCCGCATCACCCGCTAGCAGTGGCACAGCAGGTCGACTACCACCGCTTCCGCGGGGAGGTCGTCGAGGTAGCTGTTGGTCCGGTCCCAGTAGCCGTCGGTCTGCGCGTCCGTCCAGGTGCCGTCGAGGGCGAGCAGGGCGAAGCCGGGTACGGCGCAGCGGACCGCCTCCTGCCGGGCACCGTCGTGTTCCTGCGCGAAGTACGCGATCGGGTCGGTGCGCAGGAACGACATGTCGAAGTGGGGGTCGCCCGCGACGGCCCGCTGCGCCACGTCCTGCACCAGCGGCTGGAGCAGATGCTCCCTCTTGGCGTCCGCCAAGGGGTAGCCGTCGGGATCGGACTCGTGGCGGGCGACGAAGTCGGTCAGCGGGCGGGCCGGGGGGTGCAGCGCGGTCAGCTCGTCCCAGGCGGCCCACAGGGCGTCGTACCGGTGTGCCGTCCGCCGGCGCATGGCGTCGAAGTCGAGCAGGCCCCGGGGGCCGCCGTAGCACTCCAGCGGCCCGAGGGGCGCGAGGTCGGCCTTTCTTCGCGGCACGGTGGCGGGTGTGACGAGTCTTCGGTCCCCGTCGTGTGCGGGCAGCACGAGGTAGGCGCTGCCCGGGCCGGCGCCGAGGGCCCACCAGTCCCACTCGCCGACCGGGTTCCAGTCGTCGGTGAGGTTGTGGTCGTACGGCGCCATGGCGGCGGCCACCGCTTCGGGAAGCTTCCGCGGCTTGGTCGGAGGCAGGCACACGGTGGTGATGAATTTGGTCATGCGCCGGATCGTAGAGTCGACTCGAACCGGTCCGCCGGGCAATTTCAGCCGCCCGCCACGCACCCCCAGAAGTCCCGCATCACCGGTGTCGGTGTCGGGTTCGTCATGCCCGCCTGGGTCAGCAGGATCGCCACCGTTCCCGTGGGCGGGATGATGTGGGCCGTGGTGCCGGTGCCGCCGACCCAGCCGTAGCGGCCTGGGACGTTCCAGGGGTCGGACGGGGTGACGTCGACCTGGCCGCCGTAGCCCCAGCCCTGGCCCTCCAGGAAGAGGGTGACGCTCTCGCGCTGCTCTGCCGTGAGGTGGTTGGTGGTCATGCGGCTGACCGAGGTGGCGGTCAGGAGCCGGTCGCCGGCCGGGGTGGCGCCCGCGTCGAGGAGCAGGCGGGCGAAGGACAGCCAGTCGTCGGCCGTGGAGGCCAGGCCACCGCCGCCCGAGTGGAATCGCGGAATGCTGCTCCACTCGCCGTCCGGGGCGTCCGCCAACTCCAGGGTGCCGTCCGGGGCCGGTGCGTAGAACGACGTGAAGCGGTGCCGTTTCGACTGCGGCACCTCGAACGCCGTGTCCTTCATGCCCAGCGGTTCGAAGAGCCGTTCCGCCAGGAAGTCGGGGAGCGTACGGCCCGACGCCCGCTCGATCAGGATGCCCTGCAGGTCGGACGAGGTGCCGTACAGCCAGGCCTCGCCCGGCTGGTACAGCATCGGCACCTGGGCGAGCAGGCCCAGCCAGGTGTCACGGTCCGGCCAGTCCTGCAGCGCCCGGCCGTCCTTCTGCACCGTGAACAGCGACTGCACCGCCGGGAGCGAGAAGTCGGAGGGAAAGCCCCAGCCGGTGCGGGAGCTGAGCAGGTCCTCGACCGTGATCGGGCGGATTGCGGGCACCACGTCGTCCACGGGGCCCGCCGGCGTCCGCACCACCATCGGCTTCGACAGCTCCGGGAGCCACTCCTCCACCGGGGACTCCAGCTCGAGTACGCCCTCCTCCACCAGCATCAGCACGGCGGCCGCCGCGATCGGCTTGGTGATGGACGCGATACGGAAGATCGAGTCCCTCGCCATCGGGGCGGTGTCGTCGGTGTCCACCGAGCCGACGGTCACCACCTCCACGTCGTCGCCGCGGGCCACGAGGGCCACGGCACCCGGCACGGTTCCTTCGTCGACGTGCCGTTGCAGGGTGTCGTACAGAGCGCTCATGGGGCGTCGCCTTCCGGTGCGATGGCTTTGCGTCGTACGGCATACGACTCCCGGTGCGACGGAAAGTCATCGCACCGACCGGAGAGGCCGGCGGAAGTCCTATGCGTCCGCCGGGTCCACCGTCGCCTGATGCGCCTCCGCCAAGTGCTCCTCCGCCTTCAGCCAGGGCAGGAACTGCGCGCTCTTGCGCCAGCCGCACGTGTCACATCTGATCGTGCGCTGCACTCCCGCACGCTGCACCCGGACGACGTGCTCCCGCCCGTGCTGGTCCCAGCGGCTCACCTTGCTCGTGTTGATCTCCAGCATGATGTCTCGCCTCCGGCACAGGAGTGTGCAGCAAGACCAACATCAACAGGGAGTTCTGCGCGGCGAGTTGACCAAGCCGTGGCCGATCCCACACCCCGGACCCACACGCTTCAGCCGATGGTGCGCGGCAGACGCAGGCTCAGCAGGCCGGTCAGGGCGATGCAGCCCAGCTGGGTCAGCAGGGTGATGACCAGGGCGTTCTGCATGCCCGTCCCGGGCACGAGGGAGAGGAAGAGGGTGCCCAGGGCGGCGACGCCGAGGGCGAGGGCCGACTGCTGGGTCGTCATCATCACGCCGCTGCCGACGCCTGCCCGGACGGGCTCGACCTCGGAGAGCACCACCCGGTAGATGATGGGGAGTTGGAGCGCCTGGCCGCCGCCGGCGAACACCGCGCCCGGGAGCAGTTCGACCAGGCCGATGTCCGGCCAGGACCGCCAGGCCGCCAGTGCCATCAGGCCGATGCCGATTCCCTGGAACAGGGCACCCGCGGTCACCACCCGGGTGCCGTACCGGGCGACCAGGCGGGGTCCGGCGAGCGATACGAGGAAGAAGACCCCGGCCATGGGGGCGAGTGCCAGGCCCGCCTGGACCGGACCGAGCCCGGCACCGCGCTGCAGCGCCACCGCGATCACGAACATGAAGCCGCTGAAGCCGACGGAGAAGGGCAGGATCATCACCAGTCCGCGGCGCAGTGACGTGAGCGCGAACAGGCTCGGCGGGACGAGCGGCGTACGGCCCTGGCGGTCGGCCCGGCGCTCGACGGCGTAGAACGCTGCCACCAGGAACGGGAACGCCGCCAGCGACAGCCACGTCCACAGCGGCCAGCCCGCCGAACGGCCCTCGGCGAGCGGGGCCAGCAGCGCGAGAAGGGCCGCGGTGAGCAGGACGGTGCCGGGTCCGTCGACCGGTTCGGGGTGCTGGGAGCGGGTCTCCGGTACGGCGCGGGTCGCGAGGATCAGACCTACGACGACCACGGGGACGTTCACCAGGAAGACCGAGCGCCAGCCGGTGCCGGCGCCGAAAAGAAAAGACAAAGGTGTCGCGGCGACCAGGATCCCGCCGAGGATCTGCCCGGCGACCATGGACAGGCCGGCCGTCGCGCCGTACAGGCCCATGGCCTTCGCCCGGCGCGGGCCCGCCGTGGCCGCCTGGATGGTGGCGAGGACCTGCGGCAGCATCGCGGCGGACGCGGCGCCCTGGGCGACCCGGGCCACCACCAGCGTCCAGGCGGTGGGCGCCAGGCCGCACGCCAGCGAGGTCAGGCCGAAGGCCGCCATGCCGCCGAGGAAGAACCGCCGGCGCCCGAACAGGTCGCCCAGCCGCCCGCCGAGGACGAGCAGGACGGCGTACGCCAAGCCGTAACCGGCGACGACGAGTTCGAGCACGGACTCGCTCGCGTGCAGGTCGTTGCCGATGGTCGGCAGGGCGACGTTGACGATGAAGAAGTCGATGAGAGGGAGTGCCGCCGCCAGCAGCACGGTGAAGAGCCCGATGCCGCCGAGCGAGGGTGTCCCGGCCGGTGGTCGGTGGGTGTGTGGAGCGATGGTTTCGGTCACGTCATCGAGGCTGCGCCTGTTCCCAGCGTGGTACCAGAGTCTTCTTATCCTGGTAGAAGGAGTACCTGGAAACAGGTTCAGGCGGGCGGCAGGCTGGAGGCATGACGACCATGGCCCAGGAGACGACGGCCCCGCGCACGCGCGACGCGGGCGCCGAGGTGCGGCGCCACGAACTGGCGGCCTTCCTGCGCAGCCGCCGCGAGCGCATCACCCCGGAGGAGGTCGGCCTCCCGCGCGGCCGCCGGCGCCGCACGCCCGGGCTGCGCCGCGAGGAGGTCGCCCAGCTCGCCGCGGTCGGCGTCACCTGGTACACGTGGCTGGAACAGGCCCGCGACATCCAGGTCTCCGTCCAGGTCCTGGACGCCCTGGCCCGCACGCTGTTCCTCGACGCCACCGAGCGCGCCCACCTCTTCCAGCTGGCCGGCGCGGTCGATCCGACACCGGCCCTGACCTGCCCCTCGGTGACGCCCGCGCTGCGGGCCATGCTGGAGCGGCTGGAGCCGTACGCCGCGAGCATCCAGAACAGCCGCTACGACATCCTCGCCCACAACCGCACGCTCGGACTGCTGCTGTGCGACCTGGAGACGGTGCCGCCCGAGGACCGCAACTGCATCCTGCTGTCCTACGTCAACGAGGAGTGGCGCAACTCGATCGTGCACCTGGAGGAGACGCGGCGGCTGATGGCCGCGCGGTTCCGCGCCGCGATGGCCGGGCATCTGGGGGAGCCGGCTTGGAAGTTGCTGCTGAAGAGGCTGCGCCAGTATCCGGAGTTCTGCGAGGCCTGGGAGCGACACGAGGTGGTCGTCCAGCACAGCAAGCGCAAGGAGTTCCTCAACCGGCTGGTGGGGCGGGTGGTCGTGGACCAGTCGGAGCTTTGGCTGGGGCCGGAGGTCGGGTCGCGGATGGTGACGTATGTTCCGGCGGACGAGGAGTCGAGGGTGAAGCTGGAGAAGCTGCACGAAATAGCGTTGGCGAGGTAGGAAATAGCGTTGGCGAGGTAGAGCGGCTGTGTCTCTTGAGGGGCGCGGGGAACTGCGCGACCAGTCCCCACCGACCGGCAGTCGCCAACCTACGCGCTGACCCCGGTGGGCTGGCGCACCTCGTCCGACTCGAGCTTGTCGGCCGTCCGCTCAGCCGTCCTGCGAGCCCAACGCCCACTGGTCAACGCGCCCAGCACGAGCACCGCGACTCCGCACCCGACGAGGATCCACCACCCGGGCACGGAAGCCGACACGAACACTTCCTTGTACGAGGATGCCCCGATCCCGGATGCGAGCACCGACCCCACCACCGCGACACCGAGTGTCTGCCCGAGCTGTCGGCTCGTAGAGGCGACGGCAGCCGCAACTCCCGCCTGAGCCCGCGGCATCCCCGACACGGCCGTATTCGTGATCGGCGCGTTCACGAACCCGAACCCGACGCCGAACAGGACGTACCCGAGCATCAGCGTCCCGTCGGAGGTCTCCGCGTCGAACGCCGCGAACAGCACCGCGCTCGTGGTCATCGCCACCCCCGCGATCACCAGCGACAGCCGGGGCCCCCGGGTTCCGACCAGCCGTCCCGACAGCGGCGCGCACAGAAACGTCGGCACAGCCATCGGGAGCATCCACAGACCGGCGTGCAGCGCGCTCAGCCCCCGTACGTTCTGCAGATACAGCGTCGACAGGAACAGGAACCCGCCCAGCGCCGCGAACGCGCTGATCGCGATCACCGTCGCCCCGCTGAACGGCGCCGAACGGAAGAACCGCAGGTCGATGAGGGGTTCGTCGCGACGGGGCTCGTACCACAGCAGTCCCACCAGCGCGGCCAGCGCCACGGCGGCGTAGGGGAGGATCGAGGCGGCACCGGAGTTCGGAAGCTCGATTATCGCGTACGTCAGTGAGCCGAACAGGGCGATGACCAGCACCTGGCCGACCGGATCCGGGCGGCGGGCGCGCTCGGCGCGGGACTCGGGGACGTAGCGGAGGGTGAGCAGGAGCGCGGCCAGGCCCACCGGCAGGTTGATCCAGAAGATCGAGCGCCAGCCGACCGACTCCACCAGCAGGCCGCCGACCAGTGGGCCCGCGGCCATCGAGATGCCGACCACCGCGCCCCACACGCCGATCGCCCGGGCCCGCTCGCGCGCGTCCGTGAAGGTGTTCGTGATGATCGACATGGCGACCGGGTTGAGCATCGAGCCGCCGACCGCCTGGACCATGCGGAACGCGATCAGCGAGTCGAGGTTCGGGGCGAGGGAGCACAGCAGTGAGCCGATGCCGAACACGACCAGGCCGGCCATGAAGACGCGCTTGCGGCCGATGCGGTCGGCCGTGGAGCCGGCGAGCATCAGCAGCGACGCCAGCACCAGGGTGTAGGCGTCGATCGTCCATTGCAGTCCCGCCGTGCTGGCGTGCAGCTCCCGCTGCATGGACGGCAGGGCGACGTTCAGGACGGTGTTGTCGAGGCTCACGATCAGCAGGCTCATGCAGCAGATCGCGAGGACGAGGAGTCGTCGGCGTTGGCTGAGCTCGGGCATGTGTGAATAGTACGCCTAACTAATGAATTTGGCTGCACCCCGGTCCGGTACGTGAGAATGGGGGAATGCCCACGACCGCCTCGGCCCTGCAGATCGGCCCGCACACCGTCCAGCCGCCCGTCGTCCTGGCTCCCATGGCCGGGATCACCAATGCGCCCTTTCGCACGTTGTGCAGGGAGTTCAGTGGCGGCAAGGGGCTGTTCGTGAGCGAGATGATCACGACTCGGGCGCTGGTCGAGCGCAACGAGAAGACCATGCAGCTGATCCACTTCGACGCGAGTGAGAAGCCTCGGTCGATTCAGCTCTACGGCGTCGATCCGGCGACCGTCGGCAAGGCCGTCCGCATGATCGCGGAGGAGGGGCTGGCCGATCACATCGATCTGAACTTCGGCTGCCCGGTGCCGAAGGTCACGCGGAAGGGCGGGGGGTCTGCGCTGCCGTACAAGCGGAATCTGTTGCGGGCGATTCTGCGGGAGGCGGTGTCCGGGGCCGGGGACCTTCCCGTGACGATGAAGATGCGCAAGGGCATCGACGACGATCACATCACCTATCTCGACGCCGGGCGTATCGCGGTGGAGGAGGGTGTCACGGCGATTGCGCTTCATGGGCGTACGGCTGCGCAGCACTACGGCGGTACGGCGGACTGGGATGCCATTGCCCGGCTGAAGGAGCATGTGCCGGAGATTCCGGTGCTGGGCAATGGGGACATCTGGGCGGCGGAGGATGCGCTGCGGATGGTGCGGGAGACCGGGTGCGACGGGGTGGTGGTCGGGCGCGGGTGTCTGGGGCGGCCGTGGCTGTTCTCGGATCTGGTGGCGGCGTTCGAGGGTCGTACGGAGGACATCGCGCGTCCGTCGCTGCGGGAGGTCGCCGATGTCATGGTTCGGCACGCCACTCTGCTCGGTGAGTGGATCGGTGACGAGTCCAAGGGTGTTGTGGACTTCCGCAAGCACGTGGCCTGGTATCTGAAGGGCTTTGCGGTGGGCTCGGAGATGCGCAAGCGTCTTGCGATCACCTCGTCTCTGGCGGAACTGCGGGCTGGGCTGGATGAGTTGGACCTCGATCAGCCTTGGCCTGTTGGTGCGGACGGTCCTCGGGGGCGTACGTCCGGCAACAACAGGGTTGTGCTGCCGGACGGGTGGCTGAAGGATCCGTACGACTGTGCGGGCATCGGTGAGGATGCGGAGCTGGACACGTCCGGGGGCTGAGGTGGGATGCCTGCGGCGGCCTGCGCGGGATCGGTGGGGGTGCGCGTAGCGCCTTGCCGTGTGTTGTGGGGCGGGGCCGGGGCGGGGGGTGTCCGTCCTCGGTCCGGCGGTGCTGGTGGTGGGGCTGTGCTGTGTCGTGACGCCGGCCGCTGCGGGCGGACACCCCCCGCCCCGTCCCCTTTCCGCCGTACGCGGCTTGCGGGCTTCGTGCGGCTGAGGCGCCCTCGACAGCTTCCGGTCCTGGTCCGACACTGATCGGCATGGGGGACAGTGCGGTGTGGGTTGCGGCCCTCACCGGTGGTACGGCGGTGCTCGCCAGCTGGGTGACCAATCTCGGGAACGTGCGGGCTGCCCGGGCGCAGGCGGAGGCTTCCGCGCTGGCCCAACAGCGCGGTCGGGTGCGGGAGTTGCGGCGGGCCGCCTATCTGGACGTGATGGAACAGGCGCACGTCACCGGGGAGCTGTACTGGCGGGTGGGTGACGTGTACGCCCAACTTGACGATCCCGAACAGGTACTTGCGCGCGTCCAGGGACTTCGGGTCGAACTGCGCAATGCCTACGACCCCTTGATGCGCAGCGTCCGGGTCGTCGTACTGGAGGGGCCGGAGGGTACCGCCGACGCGGCCGAGGTCGTGTTGCGGGCGGCGGCCGAGGCGAACCGGGCCTTGTGGCGGGTCGCGCTCGGTGAACCCGGCGCGCGCGACCGCTTCGACGAGGCGCAGGCGGCTTACCTTCGGTGCCTGAAGCTGTTCGTCGAAGTGGCGCGCGCGGCGATGAGCGCCTCGTAGCTTGTGTCAGCCCTTCTTCGGGTGCGGTGTCGAGCCGTATGCCGTCAGGAACTTGTCGCGGAAGGCGCTCATCTTCCAGACCGGGGCGTTGTGGGCGGGGCGCAGGCCGTCCGTCCAGTTCCAGCTGTTGATCTTGTCCAGGACCTTCGGGTCCTTGGCGACTATGGAGATCGGGACGTCCCGGCTGGCGTGGTTGCCGCTCACTCGGGCTATGGGCTGGTGGTCGCCGAGGAAGACGAGGACGGTGTTGTCGTTGCCGTAGCGCTCGAGCCATTCGGTGAGGGCCGTTACCGAGTACTGGACCGACTTGCCGTACTCCGCCTGGGACTTGGAGGAGCTGGCGATGATGTCCGAGGGCTGGTTGCCTGCCTTCTGGATGGCGTTGAAGATCGAGCCGTTGCCCAGTTCGTTCCAGGGGACCATCTTGGGGATCGGGGCCCAGGGCTGGTGGCTGGAGGTCAGGATGACCAGGGACATCAGTGGCTTGCTGCGCTTCTTGCTGTGCTCCAGGTTCTGGAACTGCTCCAGGGCGTACTGGTCCGGCATGGTGGACCAGCTGAACTTCGGGCCCTTGTAGCCCATCTGGAAGGCGTTGCGGTACTTGTCGAGGCCGTAGAACTGCGACTCCGGCCAGGACTTCTGCACACCGGGCATGATGCCCACCGTGTCCCAGGCGTTCGTTTTGGCGAAGGCCTTGGTGAGGCTGAGGTGGTTGCTGGCCATGACCGTGCGGTAGCGCTGTTGGTTGTCGATCCACAGGCCGGACATGGTGGTGGAGTGGCCCAGCCAGCTGCTGCCGCCGTAGGTGGCCGAAGTGAGCCAGCCGCTCTTTGCGTGGAAGCCCGCCTTGGCCAGGGCCTTGGTGCGGGCGTCGAGCGTTGCGTCGACGCCGGGGGCCTCCACCGGGTCCTCGATCGCGCTGCGGCCGTAGCTCTCGATGAAGGTGAAGATCATGTCCTTGCCGCGCAGGTCCGGCACCAGTTGGTCGGGTGGGGTGTTGCCGAACTTGTCGACCTTGGCCACCTGTTGGAACGCCGCCTCGTCCCGGAGGGTGTCCCGCACCCGGCGCGCCTGGATCGCCAGTGCCCCGGCGGTGCGGTCGGAGGCGATCGGTACGCCCATGATCTGCAGGCCCAGCGCGGAGCAGAGGACCCAGACGACGGTGGCGGCCAGTGTGCCTCGTGTTGCGGCCTGTTTGTTGCGGGCCAGTACGTTGCTCAGTCGGACCATTGCCAGGGCCATGACGGTGAGCAGGAGGAGGACGAGGACGATCAGGCCCACCGTCGCGCCCATCGCCACCGCCTTGCCCATCGAGTCCTCCACGTACGACTGCGCGTCGGGTAGCAGTTCCCAGTCGAGGACGAGGTTGAAGGCCCGGCCGAGGTACTCCCAGAAGCCCATGTCCAGGAAGTTCAGGATGGTCATGGCGCCCAGGGCCACCCCGGACAGCACCGCCACCGCCATGCGCGGTCTGCGCGGCAGGGCGAGGGCCACGGCCGCCCCGATGATCGCCTCCACCGGTATGCGGGTGAAGCGGTCGGTCTGCAGCGCGCCTATCCGGTTCGGCAGGAGGAGGGCGCCGATGACCAGGGCCGCGGCGAGGACCGTGATCGTCCATCGGGTGTTGCGTACGGCCGTGGGGTGCCCGGTCCGCCAGTCCGCGAGGCGTTTGCGCAGGATGACGCGGGTGGGTGCCGTCTCGTCCGGCGATTCGGGCCCGGCCTCGGGTGACGTGCCCTCTGTGCTGGTGTCGGTGTCCGGTTGTTGGCGAAGGCGCGTGAAGACAGGCACCCGAAGGTCCTTCCGTAGCGAACGAGGCCCGTGGCAGGGTGGCGGGCCGTGCGCTGGGGAGGCATGGGGCCCGCCGACATGACGTACGGCGGGCCCTGGGCGCTCGTTCACATCTCAGGGCAAACACCGGGCAAACGCCTGGTCAACCCCGTGGGGTCAGGCGCCTCCCACTGCCGTGAGCAATGCGAGTGGTGCCGCGGCCGAGCGGGATTCCCGTACACATGCGTGGGGGTACGGGACCGGCTCTGCGTGCGTGTCCCGGCCGTAGCCCGCCAGTACCTCGGGCAGGCGGTGGCCGGTTGCCGTTGCCGCGTCCACCAGGGCGTGGGCCACCGTTCGGGCCTCGTCGTGCAGGCCGTAGCGGGCCAGGCCCAGGGTGATCAGGGCGTTGTCGTGCGGCCAGACCGAGCCCCGGTGGTAGGAGAGCGGGTGGTAGGCCGGCTGGCCCGCGGCCAGCGTCCGTACGCCCCAGCCGGAGAAGAAGTCCGGCTCCAGCAGGCGGCGGCCGACGACCTCGCCGTACTCCTTGTCCAGCAGGCCGGACCAGAGCAGGTGGCCGGCGTCGGAGGCCAGCGCGTCGACCTGGTTGCCGTCGCCGTCCAGGGCCAGTGCGGGGAAGGAGCGGTCCCGCATCCAGAAGTCCCGTTGGAAACGGTCGCGCAGGTCGGCTGCCGCTTGTTCCAGCAGTGCCGCGTAGGTCTCGTCCTCCCAGACGGTGCGGGCCACCCATGCCGTGCGGCGCAGCGCGTCGTACGCGTAGCCCTGGGCCCCCGCCGCCATGACCGCTCCGGTTGCGCGGGTGCCGTCCGCGGAGCAGATGGCGCCGGGGGAGTCCTTCCAGTTCTGGTTGGCGAGGCCGCCCTGGTCGGCGCGGTAGACCAGATAGCCGCGCGAGGTCAGTCCGCCGTGGTCCAGCATCCAGCCGATCGCCGCGCGCGCGTGGGGTTCGAGGCGGCGGGCGAGCGTCGCGTCGCCGGTCTGCTCCACGTACGCGCCGAGGAGCACGAGGAACAGCGGGGTCGCGTCCACCGAGCCGTAGTAGCGGCCGTAGGGAACCTGGCCGAAGTGCGCCAGCTCGCCGTGCCGCACCTCGTGCACGATCTTGCCGGGCTGGGCCACCGAGTCCGTCCCGGTCTCCGTCGCCTGGGCGGCGGCGAGGGCGGGGAGTGTGGCGGCGGCCAGTTGGGGGCGGTAGGGGAGGGTGAACAGGGAGGTGAGCAGGGCGTCTCGGCCCAGCAGAGTGAGGAACCAGGGGGCTCCGGCCGCCGGGACGCGCAGCTCCTCGCCGTCCGGGCCCGTCGCCGGCACCTGGAGCGACGCGAGGTCCGCGAGGCCCCGGGCGCAGGCCGCCGCCAGCTCCGGCCAGCCGGTCGGGAAGGGCACGCCCTCCACGAACTCCCCTTCCAGAGCGAGGAGTTGAGCGCCCGCGGCTGAGGGTGAGGCGGGGACCTGGGGCTCCGTGGTCGCCCCGTGCGGGTGAGCCGCCACCCGCAGGGCCAGCTCCGCCGTGCCGTGCGGTTCCAGTTCCAGGGTCCATACGAGGCGACGGGCGCCCGTGCCCGTCTCCTCGACGCCGTCCGGGGCGGGCTCCGCCGTGACCGTCGTACAGGACCGCCACTCGCCGCGCTGGTAGGTGAACTCCACGCCGTCGTCGAGGACTTGGCGGGAGCGGGTGGCGCCGATCTTGGCGTAGGTGCGGTAGTCGGAGCGCAACTCGAACTGGTCGGTGAAGTCGGCGTCCGCGGTGACCGCGAGACGGACGGTGGTGGGTACCGGGCGGTTGCTGCTGACCTTGAGGGACTCGACGAACGCGCCGTCTCCCACGGCCTGTTCGCGGAAGATCGTGTACGCGGGGGGCTCCTGTCGGCCGCCGCGCGGGACGAGGACACAGCGCGCCGTGTCCCCGTCCGCGACCGGCGTGAGCGACTCCGGCACGGCGCCGTCGACCGTCAGTTGCCAACGGCTCAGATGCCGGGCGTCGCGCACGAATAACCCGTCCGGGGAGCCGGCCCCCCGGACACCGCTGATGTCCCCGCCGTCGCCCACGGCCGCGAACGTCCCGCCGTGCACGAGCAGATGATGCCGGTCGCTCATCCCCGGTTCCCTCCCCTGATCTTCTTGTCGCTCATCTCGTCCGTCTCGTCGAACGTGCCGATGCCCGTGAGGGACACGCCGTCCTCGGGATGGGGGTCCCCCCGCTCGAGCGAATTCGAGAGTGGGGGAGAGTGGAGCAGATCCAGCGCGAGCGCGGCGGTCCAGCCGAAGCCCGTCGCGCCGCACGCCTCGCCGGTGTACGGGTCGACGTACTCCGCGAAACCGGAGTCGTCGGCGGTGCGCAGGATCGCCTCCCGCAGTGCGTCGGCCGCCGGCTGCTCGCCGTGCATCCGCAGCCCGCGCTCCAGCAGCCAGTTCGTGTTGAACCAGGCGGGCCCGCGCCAGTACCGGTGCGGGTCGAAGGCCTCGCCGAGGAGGTCGTAGGACGGGACGAGGCGGGTCGTGTCGCCGAGCCCGAAGCGCGGGCCGCGCAGGGTGCGCAGGAGCGTCGCGGTGATGTCGCGGGGGAGGCCGGGCAGGAGCAGGGGGACGAGGCCGGAGACGCTGCGCTCGGGGATCAGGGCGCCGCGCCCGTCCCGCAGGTCCCGGCACAGGAACATGCCGCTCGCCGGGTCCCACAGCCGGTCCACCAGCGCCGTCGTCAGTCGCTCCGCGCGCGCGTGCCGGGCGGTGCCGGCCGCTCCCAGTTCGCCGGCGATCCGGGCCAGGGCGTGCTCGGAGGCGATGAGCAGGGCGTTGAAGGAGGGGTCCTCGACGGCGAACTCGCCGCCCCCGTCGGCGTAACCGCGATCCCGGTAGTCAGTCGCCAGCCGCACGTACCGGCCGTAGTCCAGATCCGTCGGCCGGTCCTCGGCGGCCCCGTGGTCGAGGTCCGCCCGACGGAAGGAGCGGGCCGGGGCGGGCGTGATCCTGCTCAGGGGCGCGTCCCAGCACGGGCTGTTGTCCATACCCTGTTCCCAGGGGTGCACCACGGACGCCAGGCCGCCCCCGCCGAGGTCCCGCCGGTGCAGCAGATAGCGGTGCCAGGCGGCCAGCCGGGGATACACCCGGGTGAGGAAGCCCCGTGCGCGTGACAGCCCCGGGTCGGCGCAGTGCACCAGCCAGGCCGCGAGCGCGTGCACCGGTGGCTGCACGATGCCCGAGGTCTGTACGGTGCGCGGGGCGCCCGCAGCGCGCCCCGCGGTCGAGGAGCGCCAGAAGTCGGGGCTCGGGAAGTACGCGTCGAGCGGTACGGAGGGGTTGAAGACGATGTGCGGGATGCGCCCGTCCTCCCACTGGGCGGCCAGCAGCGTCTCCAGCTCCGTCTGCGCCCTGAGCGGCGACAGGTGCCTCAGGCCGATCGCGATGAACGCCGAGTCCCAGGACCACTGGTGCGGATACAGGCTGCGCGAGGGCACCGTGGACGTGCCCGTCCAGTTGTCCGCCAGTGTCCGCGCGGCCCTGACGTGCAGCGAACCCCCGGCCCGGGGTGGATCGTATACAAAAGCACGCTCTGTGGGCCGTGTGGTGAGTTGGGCAGTGCGATCCACTCGGGGCTCCCCGCAAGACGTCCGGCTGACCGGTTCGGTCGTGGCTACCGTAGGGTTACGTCTATTTAACACGCAAAACTCAATATGTAATGCAGGGTTGAGAAACACAAGGGGGTGCGCATGACCGGACGGGGCCAGGCCAGCGCCGGAGATCTGCTCGAACTGGTACGAAGCGGGCGCGCGACCACGCGCGGTGCGCTCCAGCAGGCCACCGGACTGTCCCGCGCCACCGTCGGCCAGCGCCTGGAGCGGCTCTTCCGTGCGGGCTGGCTGCGCGAGGGCGCCGGCGGTCCGGTCGACTCGCCGCTGGGCGGCCGCCCCTCCATCACCCTGGAGTTCGACGACGAGCACGCCGTGGTCCTCGCCGCCGACCTCGACACCCGGCACGCCCGCGCCGCCGTCCTCACCCTGACCGGCGAGATCCTCGCCGAGCACGGCGGCACGCCGGTCATCGAGGACGGCCCGGATGCCGTGCTCGGTGAACTCGGCCGCTGGTTCGCCGAGTTGCTGGAGAAGGCAGGGCGGCCGGCGGAGGCCGTGTGCGGGATAGGCCTCGCGGTGCCGGGGCCCGTCGACAGCGAGACCGGCCGGGTCGTGCAGCCGCCGATCATGCCGGGCTGGGACGGCTACGACATAAGAGGCCGGCTGGGCCGGGCCTTCACCGAGCACACGGGCGGGCCGGCGGTCCCGGTGCTCGTCGACAACGACGCGAACCTCATGGCATACGGCGAACAGCGCACCGGATACCCCGACTGCTCGGCGTTCGTGCTGGTCAAGGTGTCGACCGGTATCGGTGCGGGGGTCGTGGTGGGCGGCTCGATCTTCCGGGGCATCGACGGGGGCGCGGGCGACATCGGGCATATCCGCGTGGGTGCCGACGCGCTGTGCCGGTGCGGGTCCTACGGGTGCCTCGCGGCCGTCGCGAGCGGTGGCGCCGTGGCGCGGAGGCTGGCGGAGGCCGGGGTGCCGGCGGCCTCCGGCTCGGATGTGCGGGACCTGCTGGCGGCCGGGCATCCGGAGGCGCTCGGGCTCGCGCGGGAGGCCGGGCGGCAGGTCGGGGACGTACTGGCGACCGTCGTCACCCTGCTCAACCCCGGGGTGCTGATGATCGCCGGCGATTTGGCCGGAACCGCCTTCCTCACCGGCGTACGGGAGTTGCTGTACCAGCGGGCGCTGCCGCGCTCCACGGCCCATCTGGACGTCGTCACCTCGCGGCTCGGGGAGCGGGCCGGGCTGGTGGGGGCCGGGGCGCTGGTCGTGGAGTACCTGTACGCGCCGGAGCGGGTGGAGGAACGGCTGCTGGCGCTGGGCGTGTGACGCCCGCGTTTCGGTCCGGATACCCGTCCGCATGGTGAAATTCCGCCGCTCGTGACAGCGTGATTCTTGCCACCCTTGATAAGGGTTGCGCTCAGATGAGCGGATCTTGAGCGACTGCACTTCTCCAAGGGGTGGCACCGAGTGCCACCCCTTGATCGTTCATCGATCGAAATCAGACGTGCGGGATGGCTGCTCATCTGAGCGCAAAACTGCACCTGTGGGCGGTCATGCGTTCAAGAAGTGAAAACATCTGCCTGTCACCGCTTGCCAAGCTTTGACTTTCGATCCACTGGCGGACGAGTGGTTACAGGCGCATGACGCGTGAGTAGACGTACCCAGACGCCTTTGATCTGGGTATGTTCCTCGCCGTCAGGGCAGCCACCGCGTCCTCGAGGGAGTCGAGACCGTGTCGGAAAACAAAGAACCCCACGTAGCGAAGTTCGTTTACGACTTCACCGAGGGAAACAAGGACCTCAAGGACCTCCTGGGTGGCAAGGGCGCGAACCTCGCCGAGATGACCAACCTGGGACTCCCCGTTCCCCCCGGCTTCACGATCACGACGGAAGCCTGCAAGGTCTACCTCGACAGCGGCGAGGAGCCGGCGGCACTGCGTGACGAGGTGAGTGCGCACCTCGACTCCCTCGAGTCCCGCATGGGCAAGAAGCTCGGCCAGGCCGACAACCCGCTGCTCGTCTCCGTCCGTTCCGGCGCGAAGTTCTCCATGCCCGGAATGATGGACACGGTCCTGAACATCGGGCTCTCCGACAAGTCCGTGAAAGGTCTCGCCGACCAGGCCGGCGACGAGCGGTTCGCCTGGGACTCGTACCGCCGGCTGATCCAGATGTTCGGCAAGACGGTCCTCGGCGTCGACGGCGAGCTCTTCGAGGACGCGCTCGAGGCGGCCAAGGAGGCCAAGAAGGTCACGGTCGACACCGAGCTGGAGGCGGCCGACCTCAAGAAGCTGGTCACCAAGTTCAAGAAGATCGTCAAGACCGAGGCCGGCCGGGACTTCCCGCAGGACCCGCGCGAGCAGATGGACCTCGCCATCAAGGCGGTCTTCGACTCCTGGAACGGCGACCGCGCCAAGCTCTACCGCCGCCAGGAGCGCATCCCGCACGACCTCGGCACGGCCGTCAACGTCTGCTCGATGGTCTTCGGCAACCTCGGCCCGGACTCCGGCACGGGCGTCGCGTTCACGCGTGACCCCGCCTCCGGCCACCAGGGCGTCTACGGCGACTACCTGCAGAACGCGCAGGGCGAGGACGTGGTCGCGGGCATCCGCAACACCGTGCCGCTCGCGGAGCTGGAGCAGATCGACAAGAAGTCGTACGACCAGCTGATGCAGATCATGGAGACCCTGGAGAACCACTACAAGGATCTCTGCGACATCGAGTTCACCATCGAGCGCGGCCAGCTGTGGATGCTGCAGACGCGGGTGGGCAAGCGGACGGCGGGTGCCGCCTTCCGTATCGCCACGCAGCTCGTGGACCAGGGGCTCATCGACGAGACCGAGGCGCTGCAGCGCGTCACCGGCGCCCAGCTCGCCCAGCTGATGTTCCCGCGCTTCGACGAGCACGCGAAGGCCGAGCAGGTCGGCCGGGGCATCGCGGCCTCGCCGGGTGCGGCGGTCGGCAAGGCGGTCTTCGACTCGTACACGGCCGTCAAGTGGTCGCGCTCCGGCGAGAAGGTCATCCTCGTGCGCCGGGAGACCAACCCCGACGACCTCGACGGCATGATCGCGGCCGAGGGCATCCTGACCTCGCGCGGCGGCAAGACCTCGCACGCGGCCGTGGTCGCGCGCGGCATGGGCAAGACCTGTGTGTGCGGTGCCGAGGAGCTCGAGGTCGACACCAAGCGGCGGCGGATGACCGTGCCCGGCGGCCATGTGGTCGAGGAGGGCGACGTCATCTCCATCGACGGCTCCAGCGGCAAGGTGTACCTCGGCGAGGTGCCCGTCGTGCCCTCCCCGGTCGTGGAGTACTTCGAGGGCCGGATGCACGCGGGCGCCAACGACGCCGACGAGCTGGTCGAGGCCGTGCACCGGATCATGGCGTTCGCCGACCGCAAGCGCCGGCTGCGCGTGCGCGCCAACGCGGACAACGCCGAGGACGCGAACCGCGCCCGTCGCTTCGGCGCCCAGGGCATCGGCCTGTGCCGTACCGAGCACATGTTCCTCGGTGACCGGCGCGAGCTGGTCGAGCGGCTGATCCTGGCCGACACGGACACCGAGCGCGAGGAGGCCCTCAAGGAGCTTCTCCCGCTGCAGAAGCAGGACTTCGTCGAGCTGTTCTCGGCGATGGACGGACTGCCCGTCACCGTCCGTCTCCTGGACCCGCCGCTGCACGAGTTCCTCCCGGACATCACCGAGCTGTCGGTGCGTGTCGCCCTCGCCGAGTCCCGCAAGGACCCGCACGAGAACGAGCTGCGCCTGCTGCAGGCCGTGCACCGGCTGCACGAGCAGAACCCGATGCTGGGTCTGCGCGGTGTGCGCCTCGGCCTGGTCATCCCCGGCCTGTTCACCATGCAGGTACGGGCGATCGCCGAGGCCGCGGCCGAGCGCAAGAACGCCAAGGGCGACCCGCGCGCGGAGATCATGATCCCGCTCGTCGGCACCGTCCAGGAGCTGGAGATCGTCCGCGAGGAGGCCGACCAGGTCATCGCGGAGGTCGAGGCGGCGACCGGCACCGAGCTGAAGCTCGCCATCGGCACGATGATCGAGCTGCCGCGGGCCGCGCTCACCGCGGACCAGATCGCGGAGGCGGCGGAGTTCTTCTCCTTCGGCACCAACGACCTGACCCAGACGGTGTGGGGCTTCAGCCGGGACGACGTGGAGGCCTCGTTCTTCACGGCGTACCTGGAGAAGGGCATCTTCGGGGTGTCGCCGTTCGAGACGATCGACAAGGACGGCGTCGGCTCGCTGGTCAAGGCCGCGGCGAAGGCGGGCCGCGAGACCCGTCCCGACCTGAAGCTCGGCGTGTGCGGCGAGCACGGCGGCGACCCGGAGTCGGTCCACTTCTTCCACGAGGTGGGTCTGGACTACGTCTCCTGCTCCCCGTTCCGCATCCCGGTCGCCCGCCTGGAGGCCGGCCGCGCGGCCACGCAGTCGACGGGCAGCGACCACCGATAGGCCCTACGGCCACCGGACCCCGGAACCGCCGCCCGTCCCCGACCCTCAAGACCGATGGGCGGCGGTTCCGGATCACGAAAGAGGGCGGCACCCGTGCGGGGGTGCCGCCCTCTCTGTGTGGCCGACGGCGTCGGCACGCCTGCCGTCAGCTGTGCCGGCGAGTCCGGGCTCGGGTGCGACGCATGCCTGCGGCTCCGGCGAGGATCAGGCAGAAGGCGATGGCGGTCAGCAAGGTCAGGGCTGAGGTGGGAGGGCCGGTTTTGGGGAGCTCGTCGTCGGGGTGGGTGGGGGACGGCGACCACTCGGAAGACCCGGGGGGCGTGCGGGGCGCGGATGACGAGGGAGGTCCCGAGGACATTGGTGGGGCAGAGGACGTGGCAGGTCCGGAGGACACTGGCGGTGCCTCGGAGGTGTGGGGCGCAGAGGGCGTGGATGACGGCGGCTGGTAAGTGACGGGTGGAGGGTTCATCGTGCCGGTGCCGGGGTCTCCGCCGGTTGTTCCACCATCCGATGCGCTTCCGCCGCCCCCGTCAGTGCCATCGCTGTTGTCGGTTTCGCCGCTTCCGCCGACCGAGAACGTCGGTGTCACGACCGGGGGGCCGCCGCTGACATGGTTGGTTCCCGTGTGTAGTACCGCGACCGTCGTGCCGCCCAGGATGACGGCTGCCAAGGAGGCCGCGAGTGTCAGGGGGAGTCGGGACATCCCGCGCCGTGCGGTGGTCGTGGGAGGGATCGGGCGAGGGGTGCGGGGCACGTCGAGGAGGGAGGCGAGGTAGCGGCGCCAGAGAGAGGAGTGGGCGGTGGGGTGGTACACCGGGTGCGGTTGGCTGGTGCTTGCGGCTGGGCCTCGGCCCCGGTTACGGCCCTGGAAGGAGTCCCGGTACCGCCGTAGGAACGGGGCGCCGCTCACTCCGCCGGCACCTCGCCCGGTCCGAGCGGAGGACCCTCGGCCGCGGCGGGAGCCAGCGGTTGTGGTCGGGACTCGAGGGACTGCGGTTCCTGGAATGCCGCCTGTACTTGTCGTACGGCGCCTAGTTGCCGCAACAGCGCGGGCGCCGACGCGCCGACCGCGACGGCGGCGGTCATGCCGATGATCTGGCTATGAAACAGGGCTCCCGCGAGCCCGCCCAGGGCCAGCCGTGTAAGGGCGACCAACGAGTCCGCGGGGACATCGACATGCTCGCTCAGGGAGGGCAGCCGCTTCTTCTTCCTCCGCCTCGCCAAGGCCTCGCGCCGGGCCGCCTGCCACGCGGAGACCTGCCCGTAGAAGGCGATCGCCTCGATGACAAAGCCACCCAGGACGCCGCACATGATCGCTGTCCGCCAGTCCACGTCGTCCCCCGTCGGTCCGGAATGCCCGTCCCGGTACCCCACCAAGTGCCCAGCGTCCCAGAGGGGCGACGGCCAGGAGAAGGCGGTGAACCCGCCGCAGTTCCGGTTTCCTCCTACCTCGGTACAGCGGCATACGGCATCCTGCGGAGGCGGGAGTTCTCCTACGCCTTCAACTGGTCGTACGTCACCCCCGTCAGCTGCTCGGAGGCGCTCCAAAGGCGTTGCCCCGCGCGGTCGTTGAGGGTCCAGGACGCGCGCCGGGCCGGCGCCGGCGAACCGCGCCAGTCCGCGAAGGACGGCCCGGTGAAGGAGTCGGGCCGGACGCCGGGCGCGGTGGCGGCGTACAGGATGGGCAGCGCGCCTGCCTCGGCGGACTGGGCGAAGAAGCGGTTGCCGATCCGCATGAACCACTCGCTGGCCCTGCGGCCGGTCATGCGCGGCCCCTGGGTCTGCAGATTGGTGGCCGCGTATCCGGGGTGGGCCGCGGCCGCCACCTGGCCGGCGCCGTGCTCCGCCAGCCGGCGCGCCAGCTCGTGCGTGAACAGCAGGTTGGCGGTCTTGGAGCGGGCGTAGGCGACCCAACGCCGGTAGCGGCGCTCGCTGTTGAGGTCGTCGATGTCGATGTTGGCCATCGCATGGGCCGGGCTGGAGACGGTCACCACCCGTGCGCCAGGCGTGTCGAGCAGCACGGGCAGCAGCAGCCCGGTGAGGGCGAAGTGCCCGAGGTGGTTGACCCCGAACTGCGTCTCGAAGCCGTCCGCGGTCGTGCCGTACGGCAGCGCCATCACCCCGGCGTTGTTGACGAGTAGATCGAGCCGGTCGTACGGGAAGGTCCGTGCGAACTCCCGCACGGATCCCAGGTCCCCGAGGTCCAGCCGTCCGAACTCCACCTCGGCGCCCGGCACTTCGGAGACGATCCGGTCGCCGGCCTCGTGCCCCCGCCGCTCGCTCCGGCACGCGAGCACCACCCGCGCGCCCTTGCGCGCCAGCTC
Organism: Streptomyces sp. NPDC047043; assembly: GCF_040644055.1. Taxonomy (NCBI): domain Bacteria; kingdom Bacillati; phylum Actinomycetota; class Actinomycetes; order Kitasatosporales; family Streptomycetaceae; genus Streptomyces; species Streptomyces sp. NPDC047043. The sequence continues at coordinate 60,320 of NZ_JBEYVO010000018.1, read as the reverse complement.
CCGTGCCGTGGCGTACCCGAGCCCGCTGTTGGCCCCGGTGACGACGGCGACGCGCCCGCTCTGGTCGGGGATGTCGTGCACGCTCCAGCCGGACATGACCGAACTCCTTTCCCGTACGGGACCCTCTGTTCGGTCTACCAGAATCCGGCCGGAGCGGGGCTCACTGGATCGGTGCGTCGGGCGGCGGGAGTTCGATGGTGAGCTCCCGGTCGACGGAGTCCACGCCGTCGACCGCCTCCAGGGCGGGGACCCGGTCCGCCGCGACGGTGCCGGAGAGCGTGCCGAGGATCGGCTGCTCGCCGGTGACCGTGAGGCCGGCCCGCCGCAGGGCCTCGACCACCTCCGCGAACCGGTCGGGGTCGACTGCGAGGACGACCCCGACCGGAGCGGAGTGGGACGACTGGCTCACGGGGCCTGGAGCAGGCCCGCGCCGACGTCCTTGGCCGACTGCATCAGCGGGTAGGCGCCGGCCAGCAGAGCGTTCCACAGCTCGGCCGCGGAGGCGTTGGGATTCGCCTGGGCGAGCAGCGCGAGGACACCCGCCACATGCGGGGTGGCCATGCTGGTACCGCTCATGGGCTGCAGTCCGCCGCCGGGGGCCGCCGACAGCACCTGCCAGCCGGGTGCGGCGATGTTGACCTCACCGCCCTGCCCGTTGATGGCGCCGTTGGAGAAGAACGTCGTCCTGATCGCCTTGTCCAGCGCGCCCACCGCAAGGATGGAGGGGCAGTTGGCCGGGCGGCCCACGGGCCGGACATCCGTGGGCCGGTGGCTCTCGTTGCCCGCGGCGGCGACGATCACCGTTCCGCGTTCCATCGCGCGCTGGGCCAGCTTCTCGTACGTCTGCGGGAAGAGCTCACCCGGCTGGACCGCTGCGCCCAGCGACATGGAGATCACCCGCGCGCCGTGGGCCACGGCCCAGGCCATGCCCGCCAGGATCTGGCCGTCGGTGCCGGAGCCCTGGTTGTTGAGCACCTTCGCCGCGAGGATCCGGGCCTCGGGGGCCACACCGTAGCGGGGTCCCTGCTGGGGCTTCTTCGGGCCGGCGGCGGTGCCGATGCAGTGTGTGCCGTGACCGTGGCCGTCCTTGACGGGTTCGCCGGGGACGAAGGAGGCCGTCGCCTCGATGCGGCCGGCGAAGTCCGGATGGTCGGTGTCCACGCCCGTGTCCAGGACGGCGATCTTCACGTCGTGTCCGGTGAGGTGGGACAGCTGGGCCCGGATCGCCTGCAGGCCCCAGGTGCAGCTCTGCTCGTCCCAGGCCGGGCCCTGGGCGGCGGCGAGCTCGGCCCTGGAGTGGCGGCCGACCACGTCCTCGTCACTGCGGTAGGCCGGGTAGAACTCGGTCGGCGCCTGCGTCGGGGCGGTGATGGGGAAGGCGTAGACCTTGCGCTCCGGCTCCGCCGCGATGATCGACGATTCCGCCTCGGCCGTGGTCACCAGCGTGTGGCGCATGTCGGGCCGTACCTCGACGACCGCCGCGCCGAGTTCCTCGAAGTGCACCGATACGTCCGGGCGCTCCAGCAGTTCGGAGACGTTGCCGACGTCGGTTCCGCGGACACGTTCGACAGACGCGATGTCGGCGGAGGAACGCAGTGCGTTCAGTCCGCTCTCCTGGTTGCTCGGGTCGAGCAGGACCACGTACCGCCCGGTGTACTCCGCACCCCGGCCACCGGAGGGGTCGTTGGGTCGGTTGGGCTGCCCGTCGAAGGTGCGCCTGTCCATGGGTCCGTTCGCCATTGAATTTCCCGCTTTCTGTGCGCTTCCCCCCGGTTCGTGGACACGCGTCGAGGCACGGGGAATCAGCGCCGGGAAGAGGGGGCGCGGATAGGTCGTGGATCGACACGTACTGCCGTGACCTGCAGGGATGACCGCTGTCAGGCCGTCGGCATCGCCCCCTGGTCCACGTTCGCATCGAGCACGGTGACGCGCAACACAGAGCCCTGGCACTCAGCCCGGCATCGGCGGTTCGTGCCGGCGGCCGCATGGGTTCCATCGGGGACGACCATGGCTCACCGGCCGATTCACAGGGGCTACTCCCTTCTGCGGCTCCCTCTGCGCCGCTTCACTCCCTGTCGCACCTCTGCCCCGTCCTCTCGGAGTCGACCACCGCATCAACAGTCCTGCGGCGCCAGGGAGTTGCCCATGCCGTCCATGCGCTCACGCGTCCGCGCCCGCTCGCGGTCGGTTCGGCGGCCGCCGCACCCACCCTCCTCGCCCCGGCCGCCGCCCACGCCGCGACCGGCGCGCGGAGGACCGTGGCCGCCGGCGAGACCTGGGAGGTCGCCGAGGTCACCCGGCCGGCCCTCCTGCTCGTGGAGAAAGGCGCCCTCCTCACCGCCCCGGACGGCCACACCCTCCCCCTCACCGTCAATGGCGTCGAGACCGGCAGAAAGCCTCTCGGGACTCCGGCTTACGCGGCTCGCACCTCGTACGCCGCGATCCGTACGTCCTCGTCGTCCAGGCACTGCCCGGTCTCCAGGTCGAAGCGCTGCTTCAGCAGGGGCGAGGCGACGAACGGGCGGCCCTGGTGGGTGCCGGTCAGGCCGCGGGAGAGGACCGCCGCGCCGCCGAACGGGTCGCGGTTGTCGATGGCGTACAGCGCGCCGTTGCGGTCGCGGAACAGGGCGACCTGGCGGCCGTCGGGCAGCAGCGCGGCCACGCCCCGGCCGGGCAGCAGCCGGTTGAGCTCACAGATCGTGAACCAGTCGCCGTCCAGCTGCAGTTGGACCTTCAGGTCGGTCGTCTCGGGTGCCAGGGTCATCGCTGGGCGCTTCCTTCCAGGACGTCTTCAGCAGGGCGCATGCCGATGGACAGCAGCGGCAGGTCGGGCTTGATCTGGTCGCGCTCCGGGACGAAGCCGACGACCGGGTCGGGGGTGTCGGGCGCGTTCACGAAGGACACGAACCGCTCGAGCTTCTCGGGGTCGTTGATGGTCGAGGCCCATTCGTCGGCGTAGTTCGCGACGTGCGCCGCCATCAGGGACTCCAGCTCCTCGCAGATACCGAGGGAGTCCTCCACGACCACGTCCCGTACGTGGTCCAGGCCGCCCGGGATGCGCTCCAGCCAGGTCGAGGTGCGCTCCAGGCGGTCCGCCGTGCGGATGTAGAACATCAGGAAGCGGTCGATGAGGCGGATCAGCTCGGCGTCCGAGAGATCCTGGGCCAGCAGGTCCGCGTGGCGCGGGGTGGCGCCGCCGTTGCCGGCGACGTACAGGTTCCAGCCGTTGGCGGTGGCGATCACACCGAAGTCCTTCGACTGGGCCTCCGCGCACTCGCGCTGGCAGCCGGAGACCGCCGACTTGAGCTTGTGCGGCGACCTCAGGCCCCGGTAGCGCAGCTCCAGGTCGATCGCCATGCGGACCGAGTCCTGGACGCCGTAACGGCACCAGGTCTGGCCGACGCAGGACTTCACCGTGCGCAGCGCCTTGCCGTATGCGTGGCCCGACTCGAAGCCGGCGTCGACCAACCGGGCCCAGATCAGCGGGAGTTGTTCGACGCGGGCGCCGAACATGTCGATCCGCTGGCCACCCGTGATCTTCGTGTAGAGGCCGAAGTCGCGGGCGATCTCGCCGATCACGATCAGACCCTCTGGGGTGATCTCACCGCCGGGGATGCGCGGGACGACCGAGTACGAGCCGTTCTTCTGCAGGTTGGCGAGGAAGTGGTCGTTGCTGTCCTGCAGGGAGGCCTGCTCGCCGTCCAGGACGTAGCCGCTCACGCCGATCGTCGGGGCGAGGGAGGCGATGATCGAGCCGACCGCCGGCTTGCAGATCTCGCAGCCGTCGCCGCCCTTGGCGCCGTCGCGGCCGTAGCGGTCGAGCAGGTCCTGGTAGGTGTTGATGCGCAGGGCGAGGACGATCTCGTAGAGCTCCTCGCGGGTCTGCGAGAAGCAGCCGCACAGGCCCTTGTCGACCTCGACGCCGCCGGCCTCCAGCTCCGCGTTGACCAGCTGGCCGAGGACCTTGACGCAACTGCCGCAGGTCGTACCGGCCTTGGTGCACTTCTTCACCTCGGGCACGGTGGTGCAGTTGTGCTCGGTGACCGCGCCGCGGATGGTGCCCTTGCGGACGTTGTTGCAGGAGCAGATGATCGCGTCGTCCGGCAGCGCGGTTGGACCGAGCTGGGTGGACTCGCCGGCACCGGCGGGCAGGACCAGCGACTCGGGCGAGACGGGCGGGACCGAGCCGGTGAACGCCTTCAGCGTGCCGTAGGCCTCCGCGTCACCGACCAGGATGCCGCCGAGCAGTGTGCCGTCACGGCCGATGACCAGCTTCTTGTACAGACCCGCGCGGGAGTCGGAGTAGACGACGTCCAGGCAGTCCTCGGTGGCGCCGTGCGCGTCGCCGAAGGAGGCGACGTCGACGCCGAGGAGCTTGAGCTTCGTCGACAGGTCGGCGCCGGTGAAGGACGCCTCGTCGGCGGCGATGGTCGCGGCGGCCGTCTCGGCCTGCTCGTAACCGGGGGCGACCAGGCCGTACACCCGGCCGTCGGAGGCCAGCGCGCACTCGCCGATCGCGAAGACGTGCGGATCGGAGACCGTACGGCACTGCTCGTCGACGGTGATGCCGCCGCGCTCGCCGACCGTCAGACCGCAGTCGCGGGCGAGCTGGTCGCGGGGGCGGACACCGGCGCTGAACACGACCAGGTCGGTGGCGAGTTCGGAGCCGTCGGACAGCTTCATGCCGGTCACGGCACCGGCCTCGTCGACGACGATCTCCTGCGTGCCGACGCCGGTGTGGACCGTCAGGCCCATCTCCTCGATGGTGCGCAGGAGCGCGGCGCCGCCGCCCTCGTCGACCTGCACCGGCATCAGGCGCGGCGCGAACTCGACGATGTGGGAGGTGAGTCCGAGGCCCTTCAGCGCACCGGCCGCCTCGAGTCCGAGCAGACCGCCGCCGACCACCGCACCGGTTGTGCGGGTCTTCGCGTACTCCTCGATCGCGAGGAGGTCGTCGATCGTGCGGTAGACGAAGCAGCCCTCGGCGTCCTTGTTCGGGACGGGCGGTACGAAGGGGAAGGAGCCGGTGGCGAGGACGAGGGTGTCGTACTCGAAGACCTTGCCGGACCTGGCCGTGACCTTCTTCGTCTCGCGGTCGACCGTCTCGGCCGGGTCGCCGACGTACAGCTCGATGCCGTGGTCGTTGATGAACTCCATGTCGGTCATGGAGAGTTCCTCGGGCGTCTTGCCCGAGAAGTACGAGGTGAGGGCGACGCGGTCGTACGCGGGACGCGGCTCCTCGCACAGCACGACCACGCGGTGCGTGGCGGTCAGGCCGCGCTCGGCGAGCGCTTCGAGGAAGCGCTGGCCGACCATGCCGTGGCCGATCAGCACGATCGTGGGGCGGGGGCCGGTCCCCAAAAGTGCAGTCGTGGACATCAGGAGCCTCCGTCGTTGGTGAGCAGGTGGAGCAGGGGGCCGTCGTCGGGGAGCGGCTCTGCTCCCTCCCAGGCGCGGGCGAGCGCGCCGACGGTGCCGAGTTCGCCGACGAGGACCCCGCCGACCAGGCGGTCGTCGCGGACGACGACCTTGCGGTAGGTGCCGCGGGTGGCGTCCGCGAGTTGCACGACGTCGTCCCCGGGCAGCGGCTCGGTCTCGCCGAAGGCGGCGAGGTCGAAGGGGGAGTCGTGGCCGACGAGCGTGAGCCGGGTCAGCGCGCGGGTGCCGGTGTAACGGGCGCCCGCGTCACCGGCCTCGCCGGCCAGCAACTCGGCGAGGACCTCGGCCTGTTCGAGTGCCGGGGTGGCGAGCCCGTAGACGTTGCCGTCGTGCTGGACGCAGTCGCCGATGGCCCGGATGTGGGGGTCGGAGGTGCGGAGCTCGTCGTCGACGACGATCCCCTTGCGCACCTCGATACCGGCGATCTGGGCGAGACCCACGCGCGGGTGGACCCCGCAGGCCAGGACCACGAGGTCGGCGTCGAGGGCGTATCCGTCGTGCATCTCGACCGAGCGGACCGCCCCGCCGACGCAGCGCACGTCACGGACACGGCACTCGGTGTGGATCTCGACGCCGAGGCCCTTGAGGTGCCGCTGCACGAGCTTCGACGCGCTCGGGTCGAGCTGGCGCTCCATGAGCCGCTCGCCCTGCTGGGCCAGCACCACCTGCGCGCCGCGCTGGGCGAGCGCGCGGGCCGCGGAGACCCCGAGGAGCCCGCCGCCGATGACGACCGCCCGCGCCCCCGGCCGTACGGCCTTGGAAAGCCCCAGGCAGTCGTCCATCGTCCGGAACGCGTGCACGCCCTCGGGCAGCACGTGGTCGGGGGTGAACAGGCCGCGCAGGGGCGGGAGTACGGGGTTCGAACCGGTCGCCATGACCAGCGTGTCGTATGCGATCTTCGAGCCGTCCGCGAGGTGTACGGCTCGCACCTCGCGGTCGATGCCCGTGACCCGGCCGCGGGTGAGCTCCGCGGGCGCGGGCAGCGCGATCACATCGGGGTTGTAGCGCCCGGCCAGCACCTCGGCGAGGAGCACCCGGTTGTACGGGCGGTGCTCCTCCTCGCCGATCAGCGTCACGGGCGTACCGAGCTCGCCGAGCCGCCGGGCGAGACGGACGCCCGCGAGCCCGGCGCCGATCACCACCACACGCGTATTCGAGGTCATGCCTAGGAGCGTGCGTTGCCGGTGTTACCCGACCGCATCACGTCTGTTTCCCACGAGGAACGCTGCCCTCAGCGGGGTCGGCGAGCGGGTGTGAGGGTTCGGCGCGGGCGCCGGGGGCGCACTGTGAGGAGAGCTCGCTCACCCTGCCCGGGGGCAGGCTCCGACTCGGAAACCCCTCAGGTGAGTGGGCGGTGCACGTATCCCATCCTCCGGGGTCTCGCAGGTCCCCGACATATCGCTGACCACTCCTGTTCTGCTCTGCGTCGCCACGTCGTCCGCGGCTGACGTACACCCGGCGGGCACCCGTGGGCATGCGGCACGGTTGTGCTGAAGCCCGTGATCATGGTGGTGCTGCTCGCCGTGGCCGCCTTCGTGATTCCCCGCCCCGCCTTCGGCACGGCTCGCGCGACCGGCCCGGCCACCCGCCGCCAGATCCTCGCCGCGATCGCAGCGCTGTGGCTGACGGTGGTGTTCGGGCTGGTGGCGAATATTGCGTACGAGCAATGGATCGCCTGACGCTACGGTGACCGGATGGCGACCCAGGTGATCGTGCTCAACGGTGGCTCCAGCTCCGGCAAGTCCGGGATCGTGCGGTGTCTGCAGGCGGTGTTGCCGGATCCCTGGCTGGCGTTCGCGGTCGACGGGCTGGTCGAGTCGATGCCCGCGTCGATGCAGGCCGCGCTCGTCGCACCGGACGGCGCGGTGACTGTGGGGCCGGAGTTCCGGAGGCTGCAGGACGCCTGGCGGGAGGGGGTCGCGGCGACCGCACGGGCCGGTGCCCGGATCCTCGTCGACGACGTCTTCCTCGGCGGAGCGCACTCCCAGGACGGCTGGCGCAAGGCACTGACCGGCCTGGACGTGCTGTGGGTCGGTGTGCGCTGCGAGGCCGCGGTGGCCGCGGGCCGGGAGATCGGCCGGGGCGACCGGGCGCGGGGGATGGCCGAGCAGCAGGCGGAACTGGTCCACAAGGGCGTGGCCTACGACCTCGAGGTGGACACCACGCACACCGAGTCCCTGGAGTGCGCGCGGACCATCGCGAAGGCGGTCGTCAGCGACTCCCCGTGAGATGCGCGAACACCACCACGTTCCCCCGGTAGCCCGTCGACCGCGAGTACCCCCCGCCGCAGGTGATCACCCGAAGCTCGGGCCGGTCCGCGGCGCCGTACACCTTCTCGTCGGGGAAGTGCTCGGCGTCGTACACCGAGACCGCGTCCACCGTGAACAGGGCCACGCTGCCGTCCCGCCGGTCGATCTCGATGCCGCTGCCCTGGCGCAGGGCGCCGAGGTCGTAGAAGACGGCGGGGCCCACGGAGTTGTCGACGTGCCCGGCGACGATCGCGGTGCCCTTCTCGCCGGGGGTGGTGCCGGCCTCGTACCAGCCGGCGAGGTTCTTCTGCGCGGCGGGCGGTACGTCGAGGCTCCCGGCCCGGGTGAGGGCGAGGCCCATGAGGGGGGCGTTCACGCGGATCGAGGGGATGCGGATGCGGTCGGGCGGGGAGGGCGGCAGCGCGGGCGCACCCGACAGCGTGCCGTCCTGTCCGGTGCGGCCCTGTGCGGCGGACGGCTGCGGCGGGGCGTGCGTCTCGGCGCCGCCGCTGCCCAGCAGCCACGCACCCGTGCACAGGGCGACGGCGGTGACGGCACCTATCGCGACATTGCTGACTCTGCGCACGCGAGCCTCCTGCACCGTACGGACGAGGTGGACCCGTTCCCCCTCCGGGCCGCGAGGGGCGTCGGACCCGGAGGGGGAGGGACATGCGGTACCGGCGGACGGACAGCGGAGGGTGTCCGTCAGATCCCGTCGCCTCTCGCCCGGCGATGCAGGAGCCAGGTACCGCCCGCGGCGGCGACGGCGAGAGCCGCCACACCTGCCGCGGTCTGCACGGGATCGGGGCCCAAGGCGCCGCCGACCCCCGTCTTCACACTTCCCCGGGGCTGCACCTGCCCGTGCACCCCGGTCAGCGCCACCTCCAGGTCGCCCGAGACCTGCCGCTCGCCGTCGGCGCACTTCGCGACGATCTCGTACGTCCCCGGCTGCGCACTCGGCGGCACCCGGAACTGCCCGATCGCCTCGCCCTCGTGCGCACTCGGCGCCAGCGTGAAGGCACCGGCCCCCACCGCGCCGGCATCGCCCGTCGCCGTACCCTCGTCGCCGCACGCCGCGGTGTTCACGGTGACCTGATCGCCCGGTACGACGGAGGACGGGTACACGTCCAGGCTGCCGTCGTCGGCGTACGCGGGCGCGGTGACGAAGCCGGCGGCTGCGACCGCGAGCGCGGTACCGGTCAGCAGTCGGGCGGTACGTCGCATCGCTGCTCCCTCGAGCTCTTGCTGGTGTCCCCTGCCCTTCCGAGGTAAGTGGCAGCGGCGCGAGCGCGCTTCCTGAGGGAGTGTCAGAAATGGGGTGAATGGGTGTCAGATCGGTGGGCGGCGGGGGTGTGTGGGTGAAGTTTCGGCAGGTCAGCGACGTAGTGCGGGGGTCTCGAGGAAGAGCACCCGAAGGGCGCAGGGCGAGGGTGTGAACGGGTGAATCGTCCCGGTCGACGCCCGGCGGCGGCACGGCGACACGACAGGGCCGCCCCGGTCCGGTCACCGGGGCGGCCCTCACGCAACAGCCGGAACGGTCAGCTCACATTCACCGCACTCCAAGCCGCCCCCACCGCGTTGTACTCCGTGCTCCCCGCCCCGTACAGATCCTTCGCCGCGTTCAGCGTCGCCGTGCGCGCGCCCGCGTAGTTCGTCGACGAGGTCATGTAGACCGTCAGGGCGCGGTACCAGATCCTGGCCAGCTTGTCGCGGCCGATGCCGGTGACCGTGGAGCCGTTGTACGTGGGGGAGTTGTAGCTGACGCCGTTGATGGTCTTCGCGCCGCTGCCCTCCGCCAGGAGGTACGCGAAGTGGTTCGCCACCCCGGACGAGTAGTGGACGTCCAGGTTGCCGACCGAACTGCTCCAGTAGTCGGCCGAGTTGCCGTCCTTCGACGGCTTGTCCATGTAGCGCAGCGCCTCCTGCCCGAAGCCCGAGCGCACGACCTTCTCGCCGATCAGGTAGTCGCCGGGGTCGGAGGGGTTGTTCGCGTAGAACTCCACCATCGTGCCGAGGATGTCGGACGTGGCCTCGTTGAGGCCGCCGGACTCGCCCGAGTACGTCAGCGCCGCCGTCTTCGAGGTGACGCCGTGCGTCATCTCGTGGCCGGCCACGTCCAGCGCCACCAGTGGGCCGAGGTTCGTCCCGTCACCGTCGCCGTACGTCATGCAGAAGCAACTGTCGTCCCAGAAGGCGTTGTTGTACTTGTTGCCGTAGTGGACGCGGTTGAACGAGCCCCTGCCGTCGTCCCCGATGCCGTTGCGGCCGAGGACGTTCTTGTAGAAGTCCCAGGTCATGTTCGTGCCGTACTGGGCGTCCACGGCCGCGGACGCGCGGTCCGCCGTCGTGCCCGTACCCCAGTGGTTGTCCGCGTCGGTGAACACCGTCGACGGGGCGCGGCTGACGCAGATGCTCGTCAGGAAGCACAGGTCCGTCTGGTTCGCCGCGTCACCGGTGTAGGTGTTTCCGCGCGTCGGGTCCTTCAGCTGGTACGTCGACCCCGACAGCGTCGTCTCCAGCGGAACCGTCCCGCTGTACAGGGACTTGCCGTCGCCCGTCGCCGTCTCGATGTCGTCCCAGGCATCGATCTGCCTGCCGGTGCGGGCGTCCGTGACGACGGTACGGGAGACCGGGTTGCCGAGCGAGTCCTTCGCCGCGACGCTCGTCCGCCACGCCAGCTTCGGGGCGCCGTGCAGGGCGTCGACGATGAGCTGCGGCCTGGCTGTCAGCTTCTTCAGGGTTTCGCCGAGGTTCACCGCCCGCAGCGCGTTCGCCGCGAGGTCGGCGGCCTTCGGCGCCGATATCAGGGGGGTGACCGAGGCGAGGGATATCTTCGTCCGGGTCGCCCGGTCCGCGCTGCGGTACGCCCCGTCCGGCGCCAGATGGACCACGAAGTCGCCGCCCAGGACGGGCAGTTGGTGGTAGGTGCGGTCGTAGCGGACGTGTTGCGTGCCGTCCCTGTCGACGATCACGTTCCGCACGCTCGTGCCCTCGGCGGAGGTCAGCCCGAGGCTCGCGGCATGCTCCAGCAGCGCGGACGCCGCGTTCTCGATCGCCCCGGCCCTGGTCGGCCTGTTGTCGGCGACGGCGGCGGGGGAGAGGGCGGTGGCCAGCAGGGTGGCGGCAGTGGCGGCGACGCCGGCGGTGGCGAGACGACGGGAACCTCGGACGTCGATCCGTATCCGACTCATCGATCTCCTCAAAAAGGCGCCAACGGGCGGCGCACGTGGGGGGAGGGGGGCAGCGCTGAATGTTGACCACGATTTAAGGGGCCATGACAGGGCGAGGTCCATAGCGCGTACGAGGAGGTATGTGAGGAGAGAGAATCGTTTTTGTGAGACTGCAGCTACCGTTCTTCGTCTACGGCACCCTCCTCCCCGGCGAGGTCAACCACGACCTCTTCCTGCGCGGCCGTACACAGGCGGAGGAACCGGGACGGCTCAGCGGCGCGGTTCTGTACGACGGGCCCGGCTATCCGTACGCCGTGGAGGAGCGGGGCGGAGTGGTCTACGGCGAGCTGGTGACCGCGCTGGCTCGCGAGTACGAGGAGCTGCTCGTCGCCCTCGACCGGCTGGAGGAGTACGCCCCCGGGGACCCGCGCAGCCTCTACGAGCGCGTCGAGCGCGAGGTGGTGCGGGACGGCGGGGGTGCGACGACCGTACGTGCCTGGGTGTATGTCGCCGCACCCGCCGTCGCGGCCCGTCTGCGCGCCCGTGGGAAGCTGATCGAGAGCGGGGACTGGCGGCTCAGGTGAGCCGTGGCGGTCAGCTGAGCCGTACGAGCATCATCGCGGGTGCTTCCGGCAGCCTCAACCGCAGTCCCTTTCCGTCCCAGTCGCACTGGGCCGCCGCCGCGTCCGAGGGATGCAGCACCTCCGCCCGGACATCCTCCGCTCCCGCCAAGTGCCGTACGGGAACGGTCAGTTCATCAGCCCCGCCCCGGCGCCACACCGACACATACGTCGGACCCTCCACCGGCCCCCGCAGCCCGAGCGCGACCCACTCGTCCGTCCACCCCGGCAGCCCCAGCGGCCAGAAGGGCACCGCCGTGCGCAGGTCCTCGCGGATCGCCTTGTACGTGTCCACCGCCTCCCGCACCAGCCCGAGTTGACGCTCCGACATGCCGTCGAGGTGCCCGGAGAGGTGGATGCGGCCCAGCATCGCCGTGCCCAGCGTGAACGCGATCTCCCGGTCCGAGAAGCCCGGTTGGGGGTAGGCCCACACGGCGCCCTGCTCCGGCGGCACCACCGTCGGCGCGGCGGCCGCGATCGGTGGGTTGCGGACGGGGTCCTGCTGGTCGGACATGGACTGGAGCTGGGTGAGGGCGAGCGTCGCGCCGTCCATGCGCATGCCGCCCGACGCGCAGTTCTCGATGACCAGGCCGGGATGGCGGTCGAGGACGGCGGAGATCCACTCCCGCCAGGCCCGGGTGTGGTCCAGCAGGCCCGGCGCCGAGGTCGTGATGTTGTAGTCCAGCTTCAGATAGCCGGCGCCCAGTTCGTCGACGACCCGGTCGACCGTCCGGTCCAGGTGCGCCCGGGCCGCCGGGTGCGTCAAGTCGAGCTGGTGGCGGCCCTGTTCGGTGACCCGGGTGCCGTCCGCGTGGGCGAGGAAGGCCGCCTCGGGGAGTTCCGCCGCCATCGGGCTGCGCACGCCGACGACCTCCGGCTCCAGCCACAGGCCCGGCACCATGCCGCACTCCCGGATGCGCTCCAGCACCTCGCGGATGCCGCCGGGGAAGCGGCGCGCGGACGGCTGCCAGGCGCCGACGCCGTCCCACCAGCCGCCGTCGTCCGTGTCGTCGTACCAGCCGGCGTCCACGCAGAAGTACTCGGCGCCCGCGGCCGCCGCCGCGTCGATCAGCGGGAGCAGCCTCTCGGTGGTGGGGTCGCCCATCAGGGTGTTCATGTAGTCGTTGAAGACGACGGGGAGGCGCTCGTGGTCCGGGTGGGGGCGGCGGATGCGGCGCCGGTACGTCGTCAGTGCGGCCAGCGCGTCGTCGATGCCGTCGCCGAGGGCCAGTGCCGCGTACTCGGAGGTGAACTCCTCCCCGGGCAGCAGCACCCGGCTCCAGCCGTGGTCGTCGTGGGTCGGCCCGCCCAGCCCGAGGTAGGTGTGCCGGGCCGGTGCCTCCCCGGCGTCCCAGCCCCACCCGGCCGCCGATTCGGCCTGCCACAGCCAGCAGCGGCCGTCCGTACGGCTGGTGAGCGCGCCCATCGCCAGGTGGCCGTCGGTCGGCCAGCTGCCGCGTCCGGTCAGCCGCAGGGCCGCGCGGGCGTCGTGCTCGTGGACGTCCCGGTTGATGTCGGGCACGGCTTCGCGCAGCGGCTCGCCGTACCAGCGGCATTCGGCGAGCCAGTCGTTGCGCGCCCGGTGCACGTCGAGCACGTCGGGGGAGGGCAGCCCGCCGAGCAGCAGACTGCCGACGGAGCGGAGCGTCACCGGCGCGGAGCCGTCGTTGCGCACCCGGACCCGGGAGCGCAGCACCGGCACGCCGTCGGGGGAGGAGTACTCGGCGAAGACGGTCAACCCGCCCTGCGGATCGGTGAGTTCGACGGTCAGGTGGTGCCGCCCGTCGCCGTACGCGGCATGGTGGGCGCGATGCACGAGCCGGGGCCCCAGTGCCGTACCCCTGAAACGGGGGCCCGACCACCCCGTGCCCGCGCCCGTCAGGATGACGTCGACGAGCGGAAGGTCTGTCGGCGGTGGTTTCGGATCGCCGGGGCGGGCCACGGAGATGCGGCCACCATCCGGTCCGAAGTCGAGGTCGACGGTGAGCGCGGAATGGCCCCAGCGGTGGCCGTAGTCGTCGTCAGCCATGGTGGCTCCAGCCTACGGCTCCAACGCCCGCTGATCACCTATGCCTTGACGGCCTCCACGCGTACCGCGCACGCCTTGAACTCCGGCATCCGTGAGGTCGGGTCGAGGGCCGGGTTGGTGAGGGTGTTGGCGCGGCCCTCGCCGGGCCAGTGGAAGGGCATGAAGACGGTGTCCGGGCGGATCGCGGTCGTGATGCGGGCCGGTGCCACCGCCCGCCCGCGCCGGGAGACGACGGCCACGGGGTCGCCCTCCGCGGCTCCCAGGCGTGCCGCCAGCCGCGGGTGCAGCTCCACGAACGGGCCGGGTGCGGCGGCGTTCAGCTCGTCGACGCGGCGGGTCTGGGCGCCGGACTGGTACTGGGAGACGACCCGGCCGGTGGTCAGCAGCACCGGGTACTCCTCGTCCGGCTCCTCCGCGGACGCCCGGTGCGAGACGGGCACGAAGCGGGCCCGGCCGTCCGGGGTGGCGAAACGGTCGAGGAAGAGACGGGGCGTGCCGGGGTGGGCGGCGCCCGTGGAGCCGTCCTGGGCTGCCGAGTCGTCGTCCGTTGCGGAGTCCTCGCCGAGCGCGTCCAGCGAGGCGTCCTCCCCGTCCTCCGCACCGTCGGCCTCGGCCGGGCACGGCCAGAACACGCCGTTCTCCTCCGCCAGCCTGCGGTAGGTGATCCCGGAGTAGTCCGCGAGGCCGCCCGCGCTCGCCCGGCGCAGCTCCTCGAAGACCTCCTCGGGGTCGGTCGGGAAGCCCTTCTCCACACCGAGCCGGTCGGCCAGTTCGTGCATGACGTCCAGGTCGCTGCGGACGCCCTCGGGAGGCGTGATCGCGCGTTGGCGCAGCAGCACCCGGCCCTCGAGGTTGGTGGTCGTACCCGTCTCCTCCGCCCACTGCGTCACCGGCAGCACGACGTCCGCGAGGGCCGCCGTCTCCGACAGGACGACATCGCAGACGGCAAGGAAGTCAAGGGACTTGACGCGCTCCTCGATGTGCGCGGCACGCGGCGCGGACACCACCGGGTTGGAGCCCATCAGCAGCAGGGACCTGATGTCCCCACCGAGGGCGTCGAGGAGTTCGTACGCACTCCTGCCGGGCCCCGGAAGGCTGTCCGGGTCCACACCCCACACCTCGGCCACATGCCGCCGCGCCGCCGGGTCGTCGAGCTTGCGGTAGCCGGGCAACTGGTCGGCCTTCTGGCCGTGTTCGCGCCCGCCCTGCCCGTTGCCCTGCCCGGTCAGACAGCCGTACCCGGACAGCGGGCGGCCCGCCCGCCCGGTCGCCAGGCACAGGTTGATCCACGCGCCGACCGTGTCCGTGCCCTTGGACTGCTGCTCGGGCCCGCGGGCCGTGAGCACCATCGCGTTCTCCGGCTCGCAGAACAGCCGTACGGCTTCCCGCAGTTCGGGAACGGACACCCCCGTGATCCGTTCCACGTACTCCGGCCAGTGCGCCATCGCGGCCGCCCGCGCGTCCTCCCAGCCGGTCGTGCGCTCCTGGACGTACGCCTCGTCGACCCGCCCCTCGGCCACCACCAGGTGCAGCAGACCGAGCGCGAGCGCCAGGTCGGTGCCCGGCCGGGGCGCCAGGTGCAGATCGGCCTGCTCGGCGGTCTTCGTGCGGCGCGGGTCGATGACGATGAGCGTGCCGCCGTTCTCGCGCAGCTCGTTGAAGAACCTCAGGGACGGCGGCATGGTCTCCGCGAGGTTCGATCCGACGAGGATCACGCAGCCCGACTTGGGGATGTCCTCCAGCGGGAAGGGCAGCCCCCGGTCCAGGCCGAACGCCTTGGTGCCGGCCGCCGCGGCCGACGACATGCAGAACCGCCCGTTGTAGTCGATCTGGGAGGTGCCGAGCACCACCCGCGCGAACTTGCCGAGCGTGTACGCCTTCTCGTTCGTCAGGCCGCCCCCGCCGAAGACACCGACCGCGTCCGGCCCGTGTTCGCTGCGGGTGCGCAGCAGTGCCCCGGCGATCCGGTCCAGCGCCTCGTCCCAGGTGGCGGGCACCAGCGTGCCCTCCGAGCGCACCAACGGGGAGGTCAGGCGCACCCGGGACGAGAGCACGGCCGGCGCCGTACGGCCCTTGCCGCACAGCGCGCCCCGGTTCACCGGGAAGTCCGCGCGCTCGCTCACCTCGACCGTGCCGTCCGGTGCGGGCGTCAGGTTCATCCCGCACTGCAGGGCGCAGTACGGGCAGTGGGTCGGCGTGGCGGTGTTCTGCATGCCGTTCAGCGTGCTTCGGGCGTGTTACGTGCGGGGCGGCCCCTTGTTACACGGGCAAGACGGCGACCTCCTCGCCGCACCCCGGCCGACGTGAGACACACGCGAATGCCCACCTCCAGTCGCCACCGGGGGTTACGGGAGTTGCCTCTGTTGTGAAAGACGCCACATGTGGCTCATTTCGTCCCGTGAGTGGCCGATCACGCATCGTTGAGAGTTGAAGTGCCTCGTAGCACCCTGACTCCCTGCGCGCACGACTCCGCACGGCGTTCGACATACCGGGCATGCCCGCCGCTCATCCCGGCCGCAAACCGTCACTCGAAACAGCCAGCCAGGAGGTCTCCCCAGCATGCCTCTGCGCCACTTAACCCCTCGCGACCAGCACCTTTTCCGGCAGTACGGCCATGGAGACACCGTTGCCGTCCCCGAACCGCTCGTCCACCGTGCCGTCGAACGGCAGGCCGCGGCCGCCCCGCACGCCGTCGCCGCCGAGCACCTGGGCGCGACGATCACCTACGGCGAGCTCGACCGGTACGCGGACGCGCTCGCCGCCCGCCTGGTCCGCGAGGGCGTACGGCCCGGCGACCACGTCGGCCTCTTCGTACGCCGCTCGATCCCGATGCTCGTGGGTCTGCTCGGCATCCTGAAGGCGGGCGCCGCCTACATCCCCCAGGACATCGGCCTCGCACCCCCGGCCCAGCTCGGCCAGGTGGTCCGCACCGCCCGCACCCGCGTCGTGCTCACCCTTGCGGACCACGCCTCCCGCGTGCCGCTGCCCGCCGGGCACCGCATGATCGCCCTCGACACCGAGCCCCTCCCGCGCACCCCCGGCCCCCGGCCGGACGTCCGCCCCGACGACGGCTGCTACGTCCTGTTCACCTCCGGCACCACCGGCCGGCCCAACGGCGTCAAGGTCACCCACCGCAACGTCGCCAACATCCTCCTCACCGAACCCGGCTCCCTCGGCATCCGCCCCGGCGACCGCGTGCCCCAACTCCTCAACATCGCCTTCGACATGGCCGCCTGGGAGATCCTCGGCTGCCTCGCCCACGGCGGCACCCTCGTCATCCGCGGCAAGGACATCGCGGCCGCGGCCCGCACGGCGGACGTGATCGTCGCCACCCCGACCGTCCTGTCCGGCATCGACCCCGCCGCCTGCCCGCACGTCCGCACGGTCGCCGTCGCGGGCGAGCCCTGCCCGCGTCCGCTCGCCGACCGCTGGGCGGCACGGGCCGCCTTCTTCAACTGCTGCGGCCCGACGGAGACGACGATCGTCAACACGATGCGCCGCCACGACCCGACGGCTCCCCTCCTCACCATCGGCCGCCCGACCCCCAACAACACGGTGTACGTCCTCGACGCGGACCGCCGGGCGCTGCCCATCGGCGAGGTCGGCGAGATGTGGGCGGGCGGCGCCTGCGTCTCGGCCGGCTACCTCGCCGACGACCTCCTGAACGCCGAGCGTTACGCCCCCGACCCCTTCCTCGGCCCCGGCCACCGCATGTTCCGCACCAGGGACCTCGGCCGCTGGACCCCCGACGGTGAGCTCGAACACCTCGGCCGCACCGACGACCAGGTCAAGGTCCGCGGCTTCCGCGTCGAACTCGACTCCGTCTCCTCGGTGTTGGAGTCGGTCGCCGGGTGCGTCCGCGCGGTGACCCTGAAGCGGGACGCCCGCAGCCTCGTCTCCTTCGTCTGCCCGGCCGACGTCGACGCGGACGCGGCCCGCCGCGCGGTGGCGGACGTACTGCCGTACTACTGCGTCCCGTCGGAGATCCTGCCGCTCGCGTTCCTCCCCGAGACGGACCGCGGCAAGATCGACAAACCGGCGCTGCTGCGGCTGGCCGAGGAGCACACGGCGGTGGCCCGATGACGACCTCGCTGGACCGGCAGACCGCCGAGCTGCCCCCGCTCACCTCGGCCGCCCGACGCTTCTTCAAGCACCCGCGGCTGATGCACCACAACCGGCTGGCCGCGCTGGTCCTGGCCGTCAACGTGGCTTACGCGGCGGCAGGTCGGCCGCTGTCCACGGCGGCCCTGGCGCACGCGTCCCTCGCCAACCTCGCCCTCGCCGTGCTCGTCCGCCAGCAGTACGTCGTCAACCTCCTCTTCCGGCTGGCGACCTGGGCCCCGACGACCTGGCCGCTGAAGGTCCGCTGGACGCTCGGCAAGGTGTACCACTTCGGCGGGCTGCACATGGGCGGGGCGCTGGCGGGGACGGGCTGGTTTTTGGCACTGGTGGCGACGGAACCCAACGGCCCGTCGGCAGTGGTGGGCTGGACCCTGACGGCCCTGCTGGCCGTCATCGTCGCCACCGCCCTGCCCCCCTTCCGCTCCCGCCACCACGACCACTTCGAGAAGATCCACCGCTTCGGCGGCTGGACGGCCCTGGCCCTGTTCTGGGCGCACACCCTGCTGTCCGCAGCCGGCCCCGTCTCCGTGGCGGTCCTCGCGGTGGTCACCTTCAGCGTCGCGCTGCCCTGGCTGCGGCTGCGCAAGGTCGCCGTCCGCCTCGAACGCCCCTCCCCGCACGTGGTGCTGGCCCGCTTCGACCACGGCGAGACCCCCTTCGCGGGCTCCTCGACCGCGATCAGCCGCAGCCCGCTCAAGGAATGGCACTCCTTCGCCAACGTCCCGGCCCCGGGCGAGTCCGGCTTCCGGCTCACCATCTCCCGGGCCGGCGACTGGACCGGCTCCTTCATCGACGACCTGCCGCAGCGCGTGTGGGTCAAGGGCATCACCACGGCCGGGGTCGCCAACATCGAGACCCTGTTCACGAAGGTCGTATACGTGGCCACGGGCAGCGGCATCGGCCCCTGCCTGCCCCATCTGCTCGCCGCCGAGGTCCCCTCCCGTCTGGTCTGGGCGACCCGCGACCCGCGCGCGACCTACGGCGACACCCTCGTCGACGAGATCCTCGCCGTCCAGCCGCACGCCCGGATCTGGAACACCTCCCGCGACGGCAAGCCCGACATGGTGCGCCTCGCGTACACCGCGTACCGGGACTTCGGGGCCGAGGCGGTGATCTGCATCTCCAACAAGAAGCTGACCTGGCAGGTGGTGCACGGCCTGGAACGGCGCGGGATTCCGGCGTACGGCGCCATCTGGGACTCGTAACTCTGCGCATCGGAGGGGAAGATGAACAACCTGAAAGCCGAACGCCACGGCGGTGTGGTGACAGTCCGTCTGCACCGCCCGCACGTGCTGAATGCCCTGAGCTCCGAACTCCTCGAGGAACTCCTCGATTTCCTCCGCCCGTTGGACGAGGACCCCGAGGTCGGCTGCTTCGTCGTCACCGGTTCGGAGAAGGTGTTCGCGGCGGGCGCCGACATCAAGGAGATGGCGCCGAGGTCGGCCGTCGACATGGCGGCCGAGGACTACTTCGCCGCCTGGGAGGACTTCGCCGACCTGCGCACCCCGAAGATCGCCGCGGTCAACGGGCATGCCCTGGGCGGCGGTTGTGAGCTGGCGATGATGTGCGACCTCGTCATCGCGGGGGAGTCGGCGGTCTTCGGCCAGCCGGAGATCAGGCTGGGCGTGATCCCCGGCATCGGCGGCACCCAGCGCCTGACCCGTCTGGTCGGCCGGGCCAAGGCGATGGACCTGGTCCTCACCGGCCGCACGATGGACGCGAGGGAGGCGGAGTCCTGCGGCCTGGTCTCCCGGGTCGTACCGGACGACCGCGTCCTCCCAGAGGCCCACGAAGCCGCCGCCACCGTCGCCGGGTACGGCCGCACCGCCGTGCGGGCCGCCCGCGAGTGCGTCGACCGGGCACTGGAAACCGGACTGCGCGACGGCCTCCGCTACGAACGCCGCGTGTTCCACGCCCTGTTCGCGACCGACGACCAGAAGGAGGGCATGACCGCGTTCCTGGAGAAACGCGCACCCCGCTTCACCGGGCGCTAGCCAGTGCCCTGGTCACCCCCGGTTCCTTCGGCCCGAGGAACCGGGGGTCCGGGTGGAACACCGCGTCCAGGGCCGCCTTGCCCGCCGCGAAGATCTCGCGCGTGCCGCCGTAGTACCAGGTCACGTCGTGCTTGGCGTCGACCCCGACGCCGTACGACTCCACGCCCGCCGCCTGGCACAGGGCGACCGCGCGCCGGATGTGGAAGCCCTGGCTGATCAGCACCGCCCGGTCCACACCGAAGATCTTCTTGGCGCGGACGCAGGAGTCCCAGGTGTCGAAGCCGGCGTAGTCGCTGACGATCCGCGAGTCCGGCACCCCGTGCTTCTTCAGATAGGTCCGCATGGCGTCCGGCTCGTCGTAGTCCTTGCGGCTGTTGTCACCGGTGACCAGGACGACCTCGATACGGCCCTCGCGGTACAGCTCGGCCGCCGCCTTCAGACGGTTCGCGAGGTACGGGGACGGCTCGCCGTTCCACAGGCCGGCGCCGAAGACGACGGCGACCTCGGTGCGGGGCGCGTCGGCCGTCGTGCCCAGCCGGTCGGCCGTGGAGACGTACAGCCAGGTCACCGGAAGCAGCGCCACCACACACCCGGCCATCACCACCTGCACCAGCCTCCGCCATCCGGCACGCGTGCGTGGCAGGCGCGGTCTGCGCGGCAGCTCGGGTCGGCGCATCGGACGGTTCCCCCCTCTTCGGCCCTGTCTCCGGGCCCTCTTTTTCGACAGTCAGAGACGTCCTGTCAGCCCGACCGGTTCGTCGCACGATACGTGACGAGCTTCACTCCGTATGACGAAACCGCAGGTCACCCCACCTCACAGTCCCCACACACCCCACGGTGAACCGCCGGAAAACACCCGTCATTCTCGTGCAACGGGGCGGCAACCTCCCGCCGCCACCATCGGTCCATGACGGCGTCGAACCCTCCTCGCGACGAGTCCACGACCAAGCCCGGTGCGGTGCTGCCGCTCCA
Organism: Streptomyces sp. NPDC047043; assembly: GCF_040644055.1. Lineage (NCBI taxonomy): Bacteria > Bacillati > Actinomycetota > Actinomycetes > Kitasatosporales > Streptomycetaceae > Streptomyces > Streptomyces sp. NPDC047043. The sequence goes on along the minus strand of NZ_JBEYVO010000018.1, from coordinate 39,725 downwards.
GGCGGCCCACCTCGACAGTACGGCGCACCTCATGAACCGGATCAGCAGCCAGCTCGCCAGCCAGCTCAGCCTCGTCTCCCTCAACGGCAGACGACGCCCCGGCCCGCCCGCGCTGGTCGTCGTGGCGCACGGCAGCCGCGACCCGCGCGCACTGAGCACCGTGCGCACGCTCCTGGACCGCATCCGCGAGCAGCGCGCCGGCCTTCCGGTCCACCTCGGCCACATCGAACTGAACGAGCCCCTCCTCCCCGACACCCTCGCCGGCCTCGGCAGCGGCGAGGCGGTCCTGGTCCCGCTCCTTCTCAGCCGCGGCTACCACATCAAGCGCGACATCCCCGAGATGGCGGCCGAGTCGGACGTACGCGCACGCGTGGCCGGCGCGCTCGGCCCCCACCCGCTGCTCGTGGACGCCCTCCACGACCGCCTCGTCGAGGCCGGCTGGCGCACCCGCACGGACGAGGCCACCCGCCGCAGAAGCGCGGTCGTCCTCGCCGCGGCCGGCTCCCGCGACCCCGAGTCCAAGGTCGACACCAACCGCACGGCCCAACTCCTCGCCGAACGCCTGGGCGTACCGGTGGTCCCCGCCTACGCGACCACGGCCGCCCCGAAGGTCCGGGACGCAATCCAGGCCCTGGCCTCCCGAGGCCACGACCGAGTAGCCGTGGCCTCGTACTTCACGGCCCCCGGCCGCTTCGCCACGGAGTGCGCGGAGGCGGCCCCCTGGATCGCGTCGGCGCCCCTGGGCACCCACCCGGCGATGGCACAGCTGGTCCTGCACAGGTACGACCAGGCATTGTCGGCTCCGGCCGCGGCAGTTGCCCCAAGGGGCGCGGGGAACCGCACGACAAGCCACGAACTACCCGCAATCGCCATATAACGGAACCCGGCAGACGGACAGGCGCACCCCAATTGTCACTGCCTGCGCTTACTGTCGAGACATGTCGTACGACGCGCAGTCAACCGAACGCTGGGCCCCTGAGCCCGACAAACGCCCCGGCCGCACAGCCTTCCAACGCGACCGAGCCCGCGTACTGCACTCCGCTGCCCTACGACGCCTCGCCGGCAAGACCCAGGTCGTCACGCCAGGCACCCGCAGCCCCTCCTGGGACGCCAGCCCCCGAACCCGCCTCACCCACTCCCTGGAATGCGCCCAGGTCGGGCGAGAACTGGGCGCAGCCCTCGGCTGTGACCCCGACCTGGTGGAGGCCGCCTGCCTCTCCCACGACCTCGGCCACCCACCCTTCGGCCACAACGGTGAACAGGCCCTGAACGAATTCGCCGAGGACTGCGGCGGTTTCGAGGGCAACGCCCAGTCCCTGCGCCTCCTCACCCGCATCGAACCCAAACGGTTCACCCCGGAAGGCTCCGTCGGCCTCAACCTCACCCGCGCCGCCCTCGACGCCGCCACCAAGTACCCCTGGCCCAGAGGCGCCCACCCCACCGCCCCGGCCTCCCCCAAGTTCGGCGTCTACGAGGACGACCGCCCGGTCTTCGACTGGGTCCGCAAGGAGGCCCCCGGCACCCGCACCACCTTCGAGGCCCAGGTCATGGACTGGTCCGACGACGTGGCCTACTCGGTGCACGACGTCGAGGACGGCCTGCACGCGGGCCACATCGACCCGGGCAGCCTGCACGCGGAGCCCGAGCGGCAGGCGGTCTTCGCGGTCGCCGTCGGCCGGTACGTCCCCGCGGACACCGACCCCGCCGAACTCGCCGCCGCCCTCGACCGCCTCCAGGACCAGGAGTGGTGGCCGCACGGCTACGACGGCACCGCGGTCGCCCAGGCCCGCCTCAAGGACGCCACCAGCCAGCTCATCGGCCGCTTCTGCCTCGCCGCCGAGACCGCCACCCGCGCCGCGTACGGCAGCGGCCGCCTCACCCGATACGGCGCCGAACTCGTCGTACCGCACGAGACCCGGCTGGAGTGCGCGGTCCTCAAGGCGGTCGCCGACCGGTACGTCATGCAGCGCGCCGAGCAGGAGCGGCTCCGTGCCGACCAGCGGATCGTGGTGGCCGAACTGGCACAGGCGCTCACCGCGCGTGCACCCTTCGGCCTGGACCCGCAGTTTCGCGCGCTGTTCGACCAGGCAGGCGACGACCGCGCCCGCAAGCGCGTGATCGTCGACCAGATCGCCTCGCTCACCGACGCCTCGGCTCGTTCGCTTCACGCGCGTCTGACGGGGCATGTGTGAGACCGACGGGACGAGGGTGACCTGGAACGAGCCCGAATGTGACCCTCCGTGGCCTGATCGGGCCACTCCCTCTTCCCCCATCACGCTCCGTGCGGGACGCTCGCATGTGGCGGCACCCGCAGTGTTTTCTGTGGGGACACCCCCCAGACCCCCCGTAGGAGGCATCAAGTGGTCGACGCGGATCAGACATTCGTCATCGTCGGAGGCGGCCTCGCCGGCGCGAAAGCGGCCGAGACGCTCCGAGCGGAGGGCTTCAGCGGCCGCGTGATACTGATCTGCGACGAACGCGACCACCCCTACGAGCGCCCTCCCCTCTCCAAGGGCTACCTGCTGGGCAAGGAGGAGCGCGACAGCGTCTTCGTCCACGAGCCCGCCTGGTACGCGCAGAACGACATCGAGCTGCACCTCGGCGAGACCGTCGACGCCATCGACCGTACGGCGAAGACGGTCCGTTTCGGCGAGGACGGCACGCTCGTCCGTTACGACAAGCTCCTGCTGGCGACGGGCGCCGAGCCGCGCCGCCTGGACATCCCCGGGACCGACCTCGCGGGCGTCCACCACCTGCGCCGCCTCGCCCACGCCGAGCGGCTGAAGCACGTCCTCGCGGCGCTCGGCCGGGACAACGGCCACATCGTCATCGCGGGCGCCGGCTGGATCGGTCTGGAGGTCGCCGCGGCGGCCCGCGAGTACGGCGCCGAGGTCACCGTCGTCGAGCCGCTCGCGACCCCGCTGCACGCGGTCCTCGGCCCCGAACTCGGCAACCTCTTCGCCGAGCTGCACCGGGAGCACGGCGTCCGCTTCCACTTCGGAGCCAGGCTCACCGAGATCGTCGGCCAGGACGGCATGGTCCTGGCGGCCCGTACGGACGACGGCGAGGAGCACCCGGCGCACGACGTCCTCGCGGCGATCGGCGCGGCCCCCCGCATCGGCCTCGCGGAGGCGGCGGGCCTGGAGATCGCCGACCGGGCGCAGGGCGGCGGGGTCGTGGTCGACGAGCGGCTGCGCACCTCCGACCCCGACATCTTCGCGGCCGGCGACGTCGCCTCCTTCCCGCACGCCCTCTTCGACACCCACCTGCGCGTCGAGCACTGGGCCAACGCCCTCAACGGCGGCCCCGCGGCGGCCCGCGCCATGCTGGGCCGCGACCTCACCTACGACCGCGTGCCCTACTTCTTCTCCGACCAGTACGACTTGGGGATGGAGTACAGCGGGTGGGCGCCCCCGGGCTCGTACGACGAAGTGGTGATTCGAGGGGACGCCGGAAAGCGTGAGTTCATCGCGTTCTGGGTGAAGCAGGGCCGGGTGCTGGCCGGGATGAATGTGAACGTGTGGGACGTCACAGAGCCGATCCAGAAGCTGATCCGATCGCGGGCACGGGTGGACACGGAGGCCCTTGCGGACCCGCACGTTCCGCTGGACAGCCTGGGGAGCGAGGCTTCCTGAGCGTCACTGCTGTCAGTCCGTCCCCGTGCTGCAATTCCCGGGGGACAACCCCCGGACCCCCGGCCGGGGGACGGACAGCTCGCCCCACGAGTGTCAGCGCTGCCCCGTAGAATCACCTCGTGGCAGGACGGATCAACGACGAGGACGTGAAGGCGGTACGGGACGCGGTCCCGATCGACGCCGTGGTGTCCGAGTACCTCCAGCTGCGGAACGCGGGCGGGGGCAACCTCAAGGGCCTGTGCCCGTTCCACGACGAGAAGTCGCCGTCCTTCCAGGTCAGTCCGAGCAAGGGGCTCTTCCACTGCTTCGGCTGCCAGGAGGGCGGCGACACCATCACGTTCGTGATGAAGGTCGACCACCTCACCTTCTCCGAGGCGGTCGAGCGCCTGGCCGGCCAGGCCGGCATCACCCTGCGCTACGAGGAGGGCGGCTACAACCCCGCCCACCAGCGCGGCGAGCGCATCCGCCTGGTCGAGGCCCACAAGGTCGCCGCCGACTGGTACATGGAACAGCTGGCCACCGGCGCCGAGGCCGACACCGGCCGCAAGTTCCTCGCCGAGCGCGGCTTCGACCAGTCCGCCGCCGAGCACTTCTCCGTCGGCTACAGCCCCCAGGGCTGGGACCACCTCACCCGCTATCTGCGCGGCAAGGGCTTCACCGACAAGGAGCTCCTCCTCTCCGGCCTCTCCCAGGAGGGCCGCCGCGGCCCCATCGACCGCTTCCGCGGCCGTCTGATGTGGCCGATCCGCGACATCGGCGGCGACGTCGTCGGCTTCGGCGCCCGCAAGCTCTACGAGGCGGACAACGGCCCCAAGTACCTCAACACCCCCGACACGGCGATCTACAAGAAGTCCCAGGTCCTCTACGGCATCGACCTCGCGAAGAAGGACATCGCGAAGGCCAGCCGCGCGGTCGTCGTCGAGGGCTACACCGACGTGATGGCCTGCCACCTGGCCGGCGTCACGACCGCGATCGCGACCTGCGGCACGGCCTTCGGCGGCGACCACATCAAGATCCTCCGGCGCCTGCTGATGGACAACGGATCGGCCCGCGTGATCTTCACCTTCGACGGCGACGCGGCCGGCCAGAAGGCGGCCCTGCGCGCCTTCGAGGACGACCAGAAATTCGCCGCCGAGACGTACATCGCGATCGCCCCGGACGGCATGGACCCCTGCGAACTCCGCCTGGCGAAGGGCGACGAGGCGGTGTCGGACCTGGTCGAACCCCGCACGCCCCTGTTCGAGTTCGCCCTCCGCCAGATCGTCGTTCGCTACGACCTCGACACCCCGGCGGGCCGCGCCGCCGCCCTGGACGAGGCGGCCCCCATCGTCGCCCGCATCAAGAACACCGGCGCGCAGCACGAGGTCGCCGTCCAGCTCGCGGGCATGCTCGGCATCCTGGACACACAGTTCGTGGTCAAGCGCGTGGCCCAGCTGGCCCGTTGGGCACGCGACCGCGGCGGCAAGGGCGGCCCGGCCCCGGCCCGGGGCCCCCAGTCGTACGACGCCTCGCCCCGCCCCTCCGGTCCCTCCGGCCCGGCGCTCAACCTCCGCAACCCGGTCTACGCCACCGAGCGCGAACTGCTCAAACTCGCCCTCCAGCGCCCCGAGTTGGTCTCCCCGGCCTTCGACGCCTACGGCATCGACGAGTTCACCGCCGCGCCCTACGCCGCCGTACGCCAGGCGGTCATGGAGGCGGGCGGCGCGGAGTACGGCGTCCAGGACGCACAGGACTACCTGGTCCGCGTCCGCGAGGCGGCCCCGGACGACGGGGTCCGCGCGATGGTCACGGAACTGGCCGTCGAGGCGATCATGCGCCGCACGGTCGACGAGAACTACGCGGGCGAGCAGCTCGTCACCGTCCGCCGCCGCGCCGTGGAGCGCCGCATCCGCGACATCCAGTCCCAGATGACCCGCCTCTCCGCGGGCGGCGACCCGGCCCAGCTGGCCGCCGTACAGAACGAGTTGTGGGTCCTGCAGCAGTACGACCAGGCGCTACGGGAGCACGGGGCCGGGGCTCTCTGAGCGTCCGGCGAAGGTAGGCACCAGGGCCTGGATCAGCCGGTCGGCGAACTCTCGCTCGCCGTGCGTGAATGCCGGGTACTCGGTGACGAAGTGGTCCCACTCGACGTATCCCGCGGCCTGTGAGACGTCGGCCGGGGTGATCTCCTGGCGGTGCCGGCCGGCCAGGGTGTGGCTGCCCGAGAGGCGGAAGACGCGCAGCAGCAGGTCGTAGGCGAGCGGATGGCGCTCGGCGAGGAGAACGGCGTCGTAGAGGTCCTTGCCTTGCGGGTGGGCGTCGTCGATCAGCCACATGAGCTTCCAGGCCAGCGACAGCGCGGGCGTGGCCGCCAACAGGACGGTGCCGTCGGGCAGTTCCGCAGGCTCGGGCGCCTCGGCCAGCTCCTCGTTGAAGACGAAGTCCAGCTGGACGTGCCCGCCGGGCAGCCCCGGCGCGGACCAGGGCAGCACCATGCGGCGGCCCGGCACCCGGTCGTAGGTCCAGATGTCCTCGAGCACCGCCTCGCGCGCATCGAAGGCCACGCCCGCCCCGCGCCCGGCGGCGACGGACTCGGCGGCGGCCGCGACACCGTCGAACAGCCGGGCCGTGCGTGCCTCGTCGATCCGCCACGAGTGCGGCAGGACGACGAAGTCCAGATCACCGGGCTCACGGGCGGCCGCGCCGAACCACGCCGACATCAGCACGCTGCCACGCAGCACCAGCGAGTCCGCCCACTCGGAGCCGCCGATCGCGGCGAGGACAAGCTCCAGGGCCCGGCGCCGGGCCGCCCGCCACACCTCGCCCCGCGGCGGATCGGTGAAGACGGGGTCCATCGCGCGGAATGCGTTCTCGTACTGCTTCAGCGCCGGCTCGAAGACCAGCCGCTGCTCGACGCCCTCACCCGTCGTCGTCCGCAGCGTCCGGGGCAGCCGCTTCGCCGCGCGCGTCTCGTCGTCCAACTCCTGTGCCGGAACCGGGAAACCCGACCACACCGGCTCCTGCCACGACCCGCTCATCCCTGGACCCCCACCGTCTCCTCGATCCATCCCTCGTCCACCGACACATCACTGTCGAAGAGCACGAACTCCCGCTCCACACCCACCACTTCGAACCCGGCCAGCTCCGCCAGCAGGGCGTCCAGCGCCCGCCCCGCCCCCTCGGCGTCCACCCCGCGGCACCGCTGCGTCACGAACCGCTCGTGCCGCCCGCCGTCCCGCACCCGCCGTGCGTTCCACGACACATGCGCGCCGTGCGGTACGACCCGTGCCGCCAGGTCGGCCAGGTCGGTGTCCGCGCCGAGCCCCAGCTTCACGTGGTGCTCGAAGTACCGCTCGCCGTCGCACGGCCGACGCGGCACCTCCGGCGCCCACGGCGTCGACTCGATCTTCACCCGCACCGGCTCGAAGCCGTCCGCCCGCAACCGCGCCAGCACTTCGCGCGCCCGAGCCGATTCGGCGGCGTAGGACCGGGCACCCGAAAGGGTGAGCATGGGCTGGTCGCGCATCCGACCCCGGGCCAGCACGATGTGCGTCAGCTTGAGACCCGCGGCGGCCGCCCACCGGCGCAGCCGCTCCGATTCGGTCGCGCCGACACAGCGAACCGTCACATGGGTTTCGTACAAGGATGCGGACACGCGGGGATCGTGCCAGATCAGGGCGGGCACAGGCATCCAGGTTTCCACGAGGGTAACCACCCGGTCACGGCCCGATTGCAAAAAGTCACCGCACGCCCCTCGTGGCGGCGATGTGTCGTACTCCACACTGGGTTCCGGTGCCTGAGTCCTCGGAGCGCGGCCGATCCGTCCCACACGGGTCCCACACCCCCGCGGTTCCGCTCATCGCGTACGGGACGGACAGCGGCGTGGCCGCAGACTCCGCCCCCGAAGTACCGCTGCCGCACACCTCTGCAGCGATCATCCTGGAGGTCGCCCCCGTGCAGACCCAGACCCTCACACAGACCGACAACAGTACGGACACGGAGCCGGACGACGAGACCGACGTTCTCGTCGCGGTCCCCCCGCAGACCCGTGTCATGCACCACCCCGAAGCGGACCCGGAGAGCCCTCCCGAGCCCGCCGAACCGCCCGCCGAGGCCTTGGAGGCCGCGGAGACCCCCGAGCCGGTCGAGACCCGCGCCGCGGAGCGCGCCCGCGCGGACAGCAGCGGCCCGTCCTCGGACCTGTTCCGCCAGTACCTGCGTGAGATCGGCCGCATCCCCCTGCTCACCGCGGCCGAAGAGGTCGAACTCGCCCGCCGCGTCGAGGCCGGCCTGTTCGCCGAGGAGAGGCTCAGCACCGCGCCCGACCTGGACAGCCAGCTCGCCCTGGACCTGGACCGCCTGGTCGTCATGGGCCGCATGGCCAAGCGCCGTCTCATCGAGGCGAACCTGCGGCTGGTGGTGTCCGTCGCCAAGCGGTACGTCGGCCGCGGGCTGACCATGCTCGACCTGGTCCAGGAGGGCAACCTCGGACTCATCAGGGCGGTCGAGAAGTTCGACTACGCCCGCGGGTACAAGTTCTCGACGTACGCCACCTGGTGGATCCGTCAGGCCATGTCCCGGGCCCTCGCCGACCAGGCCCGGACGATCCGAGTCCCGGTCCATGTCGTCGAGTTGATCAACCGTGTGGTCCGCGTCCAGCGCCGCATGCTGCAGGAGCGGGGCTACGAGCCGACCCCGGAAGAGGTCGCCGCCCACCTCGACCTCCCGCCCGAGCGCGTCAGCGAGGTCCTGCGGCTGGCCCAGGAACCGGTGTCCCTGCACGCCCCGGTGGGCGAGGAGGACGACGTCGCCCTCGGCGACCTCATCGAGGACGGCGACGCGACGAGCCCCGTGGAGTCGGCGGCGTTCCTGCTGCTGAGGGAGCATCTGGAGGCGGTGCTCTCCACCCTCGGCGAACGCGAACGCAAGGTCGTCCAGCTTCGCTACGGCCTGGTCGACGGCCGCCCCCGCACGCTCGAGGAGATAGGCCGCATCTTCGGCGTGACCCGGGAACGGATAAGGCAGATCGAGTCGAAGACCCTCAACAAGCTGCGCGACCACGCCTTCGCGGACCAGCTGCGGGGTTACCTGGACTGAGCAGGGGCCGCTCACGCGAAGGTGAGCGGCCCCCTGGCGTCAACTGCCCGTGCAGCTAGTCGACCTCGGCGACCGCCTGCGCGAACTGCGCCTTGTACAGCCGCGCATACGCTCCCTCGGCCGCCAACAGGTCGGCGTGCGCGCCCTGTTCGACGATCGAGCCGTTCTCCATGACCAGGATCGTGTCCGCGTCCCGGATGGTCGACAGCCGGTGCGCGATCACGAACGACGTGCGCCCGTGCGCGAGTTTGGCCATCGCCTTCTGGATCAGCACCTCGGTCCGGGTGTCGACGGACGAGGTCGCCTCGTCGAGCACCAGGATCGTCGGGTCGGACAGGAACGCCCGCGCGATGGTGATGAGCTGCTTCTCGCCGGCGCTCACACCCGTGCCCTCGTCGTCGATCACGGTGTCGTAGCCGTCGGGCAGGGTCCGGACGAACCGGTCGGCGTGCGCGGCCCGTGCCGCCTCCTCGATCTCGCCGCGGGTGACGTCCCGCGAGGCGCCGTACGCGATGTTCTCCGCGATCGTGCCGCCGAACAGCCAGGTGTCCTGCAGCACCATGCCGATCCCGGCGCGCAGTTCGTCCCGGGACATGGTCGCGATGTCGACGCCGTCGAGGGTGATCCGCCCCCCGGAGACCTCGTAGAACCGCATGAGGAGATTGACCAGGGTGGTCTTTCCCGCTCCCGTCGGGCCGACGATCGCGACCGTGTGGCCCGGTTCGGCCTTCAGGGAGAGGTTCTCGATCAGCGGCTTCTCGGGGTCGTAGCGGAAGGAGATGTTCTGCAGCTCCACCAGTCCGCGCAGCTCCTCGGGCCTGGTGCCCGGCATCGGATCCGCCTCCTGCTCCTCCGCGTCCAGGAGTTCGAAGATCCGCTCGGCCGAGGCGACGCCCGACTGCACCAGGTTGGCCATCGAGGCGACCTGCGTCAGCGGCATCGAGAACTGCCGCGAGTACTGGATGAAGGCCTGTACGTCACCGATCGACAGTGCGCCGGACGCCACCCGCAGTCCGCCCACGACCGCCACCAGCACATAGTTGAGGTTCGACACGAACATCATCAGCGGCTGCATGACCCCGCTGTTGAACTGCGCCTTGAACCCGGCCTCGTACAGTGCGTCGTTCTGCTCGGCGAACTGCTTCGCCGACTCCTCCTGCCGCCCGAACACCTTCACCAGGGTGTGCCCGGTGTACATCTCCTCGATGTGGGCGTTGAGCTTGCCCGTGGTGCGCCACTGCTGCACGAAGTGCGGCTGCGACTGCTTGCCGACCCGCGTGGCCACGACGAACGACAGCGGCACGGTCACCAGCGCCACGAGCGCGAGCAGCCACGACACCCAGAACATCACCGCGAGCACACCGATGATCGTCAGCAGCGAGTTGATGAGCTGGCCCATCGACTGCTGCAGCGTCTGCCCGATGTTGTCGATGTCGTTCGTGGCCCGGGACAGCACCTCACCGCGCTGCCGCTTGTCGAAGTACGACAGCGGCAGCCGCGACAGCTTCGCCTGCACGTCCTCGCGCAGCCGGTACATGGTCCGGTTGACGGCCCGGTTCACCAGCCGGGTCGCCACCGCCATCAGCAGACCGGCGACGAAGAAGGTGCACAGCGCGAGCAGCAGTACGTTCCCCACCGCGCCGAAGTCGATGCCCTTGCCCGGCGTGAAGTCGGTGCTGCGCAGCATGTCGGCGACCTGGCCCTGCCCCCGCTCCCGCATGGAGTCGAGGACCTGTTCCTTCGTCGCCCCGGACGGCATCTGCCGCCCGATGATCCCGGCGAAGACCAGGTCGGTGGCCTTGCCGAGGATCTTCGGCCCGATCACGTTCAGACCGACGCTCACGACCACGCAGAACAGCAGCACGTAGATGGTCAGCCGTTCCGGCTTGAACTGGGCGACCAGGCGCCTGCCCGACACCTTGAAGTCCATCGAGCGCTGGTCGGGGCCGCCCCCGGCCATCATTCGACCCATGGGCCCGGCCATCAGGCGGCCTCCGCTTCCGTCAGCTGGGAGAGCACGATCTCCCGGTAGGTCTCGTTGTCCGCCATCAACTCGTGGTGCCGGCCGGTCCCGACTACCCGTCCTTCGTCGAGTACGACGATCCTGTCCGCGTCCCGGATGGTCGCCACCCGCTGGGCGACGATCACGACGGTCGCCTCCGCGGTCTCCTCGGCCAGCGCCGCGCGCAGGGCCGCGTCGGTCGCGTAGTCGAGGGCGGAGAAGGAGTCGTCGAAGAGATAGATCTCCGGGCTCTGCACCAGTGTCCGGGCGATCGCGAGCCGCTGCCGCTGACCGCCGGAGACGTTCGTGCCGCCCTGCGCGATGGGGGAGTCGAGGCCGTTCTCCAGCCGCTCCACGAAGTCCTTGGCCTGCGCCACCTCCAGCGCATGCCACAGCTCCTCGTCGGTGGCGTCCGGATTGCCGTACCGCAGGTTGGTGGCGACGGTCCCCGCGAACAGGTACGGCTTCTGCGGCACCAGCCCCACCGTCTTCGCCAGCAGCTTCGGCTCGAGGGTCGCCACGTCCGTCCCGTCGACGAGCACCTCGCCGTCGGTCGCGTCGAACAGCCGCGGGACCAGCCCGAGCAGCGTGGACTTGCCGCTGCCGGTCGAGCCGATGACGGCGGTCACCTCACCGGGCCGCGCCACCAGGTCGATGGCCTTGAGCACCGGCTCCTCGGCACCGGGATAGCGGAACCCGGCGCCCCGGATCTCCAGATGCCCGTGCCGGCGCAGCTCCGTGACCGGCGCCACCGGTGGAACGACACTCGACGAGGTGCCGAGCACCTCCTCGATGCGCTCGGCGCACACCTCCGCGCGCGGCACCATCATGAACATGAAGGTGGCCATCATCACGGACATCACGATCTGCATGAGGTAGGCGAGGAAGGCGGTCAGATCGCCGATCTGCATCCCGCCGCTGTCGATCCGGTGGGCGCCGAACCACACCACCGCGATCGACGACAGGTTCACCACCGTCATGACGATCGGGAACATCAGCGCGAGCATGTTGCCGGTGGCCAGCTGCATCTCGGTGAGATCGGTGTTGGCCTTCCGGAACCGGTCCTTCTCGTACTCGTCCCGTACGAAGGCCCTGATCACACGGTTGCCGGTGATCTGCTCGCGCAGCACCCGGTTCACGGTGTCCAGACGCACCTGCATCTTCCGGAACAGCGGCCGCAGCCGCCGTACGATCAAGGTCACACAGATGCCCAGCGTGGGCACCACGGCGACCAGCACCGCGGACAGCGGCACGTCCAGCCCGAGCGCGAGGACGATGCCGCCGACGCACATGATCGGCGCCGACACCATCAGCGTGAACGTCATCAGGGCCAGCATCTGGACCTGCTGCACGTCATTGGTGGTACGGGTGATCAGCGAGGGCGCCCCGAAGTGCCCGACCTCCCGCGCCGAGAAGGACTGCACCCGGTCGAACACGGCCGCCCGGACGTCCCGGCCGAGCGCCGACGCGGTCCGGGCGCCGTAGTACACGGCACCGATGTTGCACACGACCTGCGCCAGCGAGATGCCGATCATCAGGGCACCGAAGGAGAGGATGTAGCCGGTGTCGCCCTTCACCACACCCTTGTCGATGATGTGCGCGTTCAGCGTGGGCAGGTAGAGAGTGGCGCAGGTCTGCAGGAACTGCAGCAGCACCAGTACGGCGATGGGTTTCTTGTAGGGCCTGAGATAGGTCCGCAGAAGTCGTATGAGCACGCTACGTCTCTCGGAGTCGGCGGTGGGGCGGGCTTGATGCCCCAGGCTCCTATCGTCGAACACTCCACCCGTGTTACCTCAACCGATTAAGCCGACAGCAGGTCTTCGTACGGCCTTCCGGGTACTGCTCCTACCGGACGCTTACGTTCCGCTATGCCCCGGAAAGCCCGACTCGCTATGCCCGGAACGCCCCGGGGTGCGTCTGCTCCCGCACCGACACGAACTGCTGCCGCACCGCCTGGCCCACCGCCAGTTCGTCGCCGGGCTCCAGGACCTGCGCACTCGCGCCCTGCCAGGCCGGCGGGGTGCGCGGGTCGACGGTGCCCTGCGAGGCGCCGAGCGCCCAGGCCGCCTGCCGGGCGGCACCGATCGCCGCGTAGTCCGCGGGCTGCGGCACGACGACCTGTGCGCCGAACAGCATCGGTGCCGCGGCCTGCACGGCGGACAGCTCGGCGGCCGCCCCCAGCAGGAAGACCCGCCGCACCTCGACACCCCGCCCGCGCAGCACGTCCAGTGCGTCCGCGAGCCCGCACAGCATCCCCTCGAACGCCGCCCGCGCCAGATGCTCGGCCTTCATCGACTCCCGCCGCAGCCCCGCAAGAGTCCCCGCGGTGTGCGGCAGATTCGGCGTCCGCTCACCCTCCAAGTAGGGCAGCAGTACGAGCCCGTGGGACCCCGGCGTCGACTTCATCGCCAGCTCGGACAGGCTCTCCAGGTCCGGCAGCCCGAGCAGCTCGGCGGTCCCGCGCAGGGTCCGTACGGCATTCAGCGTGGTGACGACGGGCAGATGCATGCCGGTCGCATCGGCGAGGGACGTGATCATCCCGGTGCTGTCGACGAGCGCCTCGGGATGTACGGCCATCACGGACCCGGAGGCGCCGAGCGACACGACGGCATCCCCGAGCCCGATGCCCAGCCCGAAGGCGGCGGCCATGGTCTCGCCGGTCCCGGCGGAGATCAACAGCCCCTCGGGCGTCGTACCGGCGGCCTCCGCCGGCCCGATCACGTCCGGCAGCATCGCCTGGTGGCCGAGCGCCAGATCGACCAGATCGGAACGGTAGTTGCCGGTCGCCGCCGACCAGTAGCCGGTGCCGGAGGCGCCGCCGCGGTCGGTGGTCCTGCGCACCGGCCGACCGAGCAGCTGCCACACCAGCCAGTCGTGCGCCTGCATGAGGATCGCGGTGCGCACGGCGGCATCGGGTTCGTTCTTCGCGAGCCACCGCAGCTTGGACACCGGCTGCGCGGCCTGCGGCACACACCCCACGGCCTGCGCCCAGGCCTCCCGGCCGCCGAGCGCGTCGATCAGATCGGCCGCCGCGACCTGCGTCCGCTTGTCGCCGCCGACCATCGCGGGCCGCACGGTGCCGCCCTGTGCGTCCAGCGGCACCAAGGCGTTCTGCTGCGCCGACACGCCGATGGCCTGCACCCCTTCGAGGAGCCCGCCGCCGGCCGCCTCGCCGAGGGACAGCAGCCAGGCCTGCGGGTCGACGTCGGAGGGGCGATCGCCGTCCACCGGATGTGGGGCGTACCCCTGCCTGAGCACCGTGCCCGTGTCCGTGTCGCAGACCACGATGCGAGTGAAATCGGGCGCACTGTCCAACCCGGCGACTATCCCCATGGCGGAAATTCTATGGGCGCTGCGCCGTGGAGGTGTGTGTGGTTCCGTGGGCGCGGCTCGGTCGTGGCTGGTCGCACAGTTGCCTAAGTGTTGCTGGTACCCCAGTCGTCCTCGCCCGTGCCGTTGGTGTTGCGGTCCCTCAGGGAGCGCACCCGCTGGGCCACGGACTCCGGCACGCGGTCGCCGACCTTGTCGCTCACCGCGTGGTACGCCTTGCCGGCGAACTCGCGGCCCTGCTGCGCGGCGGACTCGGCGGTGTTGCGGACGGCCGGGTTCTGGGCGACCTGGCGTGCGGACTTCTTCAGCTGCTCGTAGCGCTCGCGCCCGGCACGCGTGCCCAGCACGTAACCCAGAGCCAGCCCGACGACGAACGTGAGCTTGTAGCGCATGGCGGCCACCCTTCCTTGCAGAGGTCTCTGGTGCGGCGTCGGTGCCGGGGGGAACCGATTGGCGGAGCACCCCCCTGCTTGCGCTAATGTATGTGTCGCAGCGAGCGCCCGCCCCCTGGCGAATACCCAGGTAGGTACGTTCGATGCAACGAGGCATTCCTCCGTAGCTCAATTGGCAGAGCAGCCGGCTGTTAACCGGCAGGTTACTGGTTCGAGTCCAGTCGGGGGAGCTCGGTCCTCCGTAGCTCAATTGGCAGAGCAGCCGGCTGTTAACCGGCAGGTTACTGGTTCGAGTCCAGTCGGGGGAGCATGCTGAACGAGGACCCCCGAAGGGGTCCTTTTTCATGTCCCCATCTGTGCCCGGGAACCGTGCAGGTCACGGCGGAGTCCTCAAGGGCATGCGAAGTCGACCATACGAAGCAGGAGATCGTATGAGCGGCTATGCTGCGGCAGACGGCGCGCACAAATGTGCGCGACACGCCGCTATGGGGCGGTAGCTCAGCCGGTTAGAGCAGCGGACTCATAATCCGTCGGCCGTGGGTTCGAGTCCCACCCGCCCCACCACTCGCTACGCGGGCAGAACCGTTCCTACCTGCGGAAACGTGAGAACGGGGGGCGCCACTCCAGGGTGGCGCCCCCCGTTCATTCGTTCAGACCAAGATCCAGTGGACGCTCAGTGGACGCGGGAGCGGTTCAGTGGACAGCAGGGCCCTCACGCCGCCCTCCGGCGCCCGTTGTGAGGCCGGCGAGCGGCCCGGGACGCTGCTGGCGGGAGACCCGTCGGCAACGCCCAGCCGTCCACGCCGGGGGACTCGGAGCGCGCGATGGTGAAGCGCGTGAGCGAGAACGTGCGTCGCTGCTTCTCGGGGTAGCGGTCGTTGAAGTTCTCCACCCGCACCAGTTCCAAGTCGTTGGCGGCGCAGTGATCGCGTATCCACTTCACGGCCGCGTTGGCGGCATCGTCCTGGCCCCGCCCGGTCAGGGTGATCATGCCGAGGAGATCGGAGTCGGGTTGGGCCTGTGCTCCAACGGCCCAGACGTCCCCTGACTGCTTGGCACCGTGGGTAAAGAAGACGGCGACGTCGTTCTGCCATGCCGCCTTGGGGATCGTCAGCGGCGAGCGCACCTCGAAGGCGACGTCGCGGGGGACGACGGCCATGACCGACTCGGCCTCGGCCCGCATCATCTCGGGCAGCACGCTGGTGTAGGTGTCGGAGGTGATCTGCCGCGAGGAGTGCCCCAGCTTCTCCTGGACCACCTTGATGTCGTGGCCTGCGAGCAGGGCGAGGGTGGCGGCGAGGTGGCGCAGGTCGTGGAGACGGACCGGCGGCAGGCCGGACAGCTCCACCAGGCGGGTGAAGCGCCTCGATATCCAGTCGGGGTGCAGCCCGGCGCCGTTCTCGTGCGTCCATACACGGCCGCTCTCGACGTAGGCGTCCGCCCACTCCTGGCGTTGCTGCTCCTGCTTTGCGCGGAAGGCGGCCAGGTTGTCTCCGGACTCCAGGCTCAGGGACAGGGTGCGGACGCTGTCGGCCTTCGGTGCTTCTCCGTACAGCTCGTACGCCACCTCGACGATCTGTTGGGAGATGCGCAGCCACAGGGCATCGAGGCTGACCTCTGTCCAGGGCAGCGCGGCCATCTCGCCGCGGCGGGGGCCGAGGAAGATGAAGGTGTGCCACAGCTCGTAGAGCCAGTCGTCCATGACGAAGTCGAGGAACTCGCCGGTGAGCTGTGGGGTCCAGACCATGACCGGGCCGGGCTTCTCGCCGGTGCGCTTCCAGTGCTCGATGCGCTCGGGCGTCCAGACGAGGGGCTTCGGCCGGGTGACCGGCGGCAGCTCCACAAGTTGCGCCCAGTTCTTGGTGAACGCCTGCTCGCGCTTGATCCCCCAGGACAGAGCCGAGCTGAGGGTGTCGTTGATGCGGTGCATGGTGGCGGCGGAGGTGATCTTCCGCAGCCCCTTCTTGCCCTCGCGGAGTGCAGCGTTGGCGTCGAGGAAGGCTCGGCGGGTGGCGCGGCGCTCCTCCTTCTTGGCGTAGCCCGCGGTCCTCACCCAGGCTTGGTGGGCGTCGTCGCGGTCCTTCTGGAGTTGATCGACGCGCAGGCGGTGGAGGATTCGCTCGGCGTTCTCCTTCTCGATTGCGTCGTACATCTTGTCGAGGTGGCGGACCTTGAGGTCGCGTCGCTTGATGTGGCTGAGGTGGGGGAGCAAGTAGTTGTTGATGTGCTCCTCGTAGCCGTGACGCGTGGTGCGGGCGAGGGACTTCTTCGCCTTGATCCACCGGAGGAAGAAGTCGCCGCACTTCTCGTCCGACAGCACGTCGGTGCCGGCCACAGCAGCGTCGTAGATCTCCTTCGCCTTCTTCTTCGCGTCGTCGAGCCTGGCGAAGCCGCCGCGGCGTACCCGCTGGCGGGTACCACCCTCGGCTGGTTCGAGCTCGAAGTAGAAGTTCCAGGTGCCGTGGCCCTTGCCCAGCTTGGGGCACGTCGTGCCGATGGAGCCGATCTTGGGGTTGCCGTCGGTATCAAGGACCGGCTTGCCCTCCTTGTCCTTGAGTGGTCCCTTGCACTGGCACCGCCGGTAGTAACTCGGCTCGAACATCCGGTCCCCTGCTGTCGGCTGTTGATTGGCTCAGAGCCAGTTCGTGGTGTCGTACGGTTCCGTACGTGTCTGGCGTGATCTCTTCCGATCTTGCTGGGGCTGTCGGACACTGCTGTAAAGTCGCTGATCAGTTGGCGCGGGGGAGACAGGCGACCAACAAGATGACTGCTCACGAAGCAGGCGGACCGGCCGGAGCCATGCGGCTGGAGGAGCTACTTGCCCTTCCGGCCACGGTCAATGTCACAACAGCGGGACGTGCACTGGGCATTGGTCGCGACAAGGCGTACGAGCTGATCAGGACGGGCACGTTCCCCGTCCGGACGCTCCCTCTTGGGGGGACGGTCCGTGTTCCCACGGCCGAGCTGTGGAGGGTGCTCGGCGTTGAGCCACGTACGGAGGTGAGTCCATGATCATGAGGTATGCGCGATTCGAGGTGTTCGTTGCTCTATCAAGAGTGTGACCTATCTCGCTGGTAAATTGGTGGATGTAGGGGGTCGGGTAGAGGGGTCGAGATCATGCCAAGGCTCTACGGGTTTGAGGACATGGCGTACCGGCGCGTGCGCGAGGCGGAGGCGGAGGGCATTCGGGCCGCCGCCTCGCGGCGGCTGCTGAGACAGAGCTTTCCCGCGATCACGGAGTGGATGAGCGAGGAGGGCTACCGCACCACGTTGGGCAACAAGTTCAAGCCCGATGTCCTCGCCGGCGTGCTCCATCACCCAGCCATCGCCGGGTTGACGGAGGATGCGGCCGGAGAGCTGGTCGACAGCGGTGGCCCCCGGATCATCCCCGTTGAGGACTTCCTGGCCATCCGTGCGATGAAGCAGGCCGAGGGCGAAGGCAAGGAGAGGGCTGACCAGCGGGAGTACCTGCTCTCCGGTCCCATCAGCGTGTGCGGCCTGTGCGGCCATCCGCTCGGTACCTCGCCGTCGAATGCAGGGGCACGCGGGCACCGCTGTCAGCCGAGTTCACCTCAGCACCCGGGTGGCTGCGGCAAGGTCCGCATCAACGCCGACCTGTACGAGAAGTACGTCGGTGAGCAGGTTCTGGGCGAGCTCGCCAAGCCCGAGGTTGCGGAGCTGATCGGCGCTGCGCGCGAAGCCCTGCTTGCTAGGGCCGCCGTCCTGGACAAGGAAGTCGCGGCGGACCGGCGACGGCAGAAGAAGCTGGGTGCCGACTATGCCGCGAACTCGGGCATCTCGCTGGCCGCCTTCAAGGCGGCCGACAAGGAGTTGACGACCAAGATCAGGGAGAAGGCGACGCAAGCCCGCTTCCTGAAGCAGGTCAAGCACGTTCCCGTGGGAGACGTCCCTGATCTCGTGCGCTGGTGGAAGCACGCCCCGTTGAAGGCGAAGAAGGGCTTGGTCGTCCTGCTGCTGGAGCGGATCGCCGTGTACCCGGCCGCGTCCAGGGGCTCACGCACCGTGGACGCGGACCGAGTGGCCTTCACTTGGAGGCAATGGGACGCGGACATGCAGAAGCCGCGATCCGCCTAGACGTTGGCGCTGCTGCGTACGGACTCCGGGCGGCGGCTGTTGCTGAGCACAGCCATTGAGAGCCCGGCCGCCACGCTCCCGATGGACAGCCCTGCCAGCGCAGGGCTGATGATGTTGTCGAGGGTCAGCGGCCACGCGTGCCCCTGCTCATACGCGAGGATGTAGCCGCCTCGGCTCATGGCATACAGGACGCCGAACGTCGCTCCCGCCGCCGCCACAGCCAGGCCGACGGCTGCCGAGCGGCCTTGCCGCCATGCTGCGCAGGCGAGCTTCGAGGCGCGCGCCGCGACCTCGGCGGTGGCGGCCGCAAAGAAGCCCAGGTGGGTCAGCATGTAGATCCGGACGTTGTTGGACTGGGCGTACGAGGTCGACAGATCCAGGTCGAGCCTGGCCGGGTCCGTGCGGCGGAACTGCAAGATCAGCAGGCCGCAGACCGCGATGACGAAGGCGATGCGGCACGCGATGCTGACGTAGTGGGGCAGCTCCCGGTACTCCCAGTCGATAACCATGATCTGGAGGCTCGCGCAGAAGATCACGACGGCTATGTCCGAGACCAGGGAGGACAGTTCGGGCGTCGTGGCCCTGTCTACGACGTCGCCAACGGCGGGGATGGTCAGTACGGAGCCGACGAAGCTGCTGGCCAGGGCCGCGACGTGGGCGCGGCGGGACACGCGGAACGCGCTGCGTCTGCGCTGGGCGACGGCTCGACTGAGGGCTACCGCCGTGCTCAGCAGGGTGACCACCGAGCACAGGCCGAATATCGGGCCGTCCACGTCAGCGTCCTTCCAAGTAATCCGCTGCCCGCTCAGCGGCGTCGTGCAGGCTTCGACGGCGTGGACGGCCCTCGCGGGGCTGGTCGACGCCGGGGGGAGGTGAGGGGATCGTCGGGACGTCCTCGGACAGTCCTTTGTGACGACGGAGCTCCCGGAGCCTTGAACTGATTTCAAGAATGTCCTGCACTTCGAGATCCTGCATTAAACGCAAGACCTCGCGTGCTTCGGGTCTCGACGTGAACACGGACAGCGCGGTCAGGTCGTCCCATTCGGTGCCCGGCAGCAGGAAGGCTGCCGGCGCGTCGAGGGCGTGGGCGACTGCTTCGAGGGTGGCTGCTGTGGGGTTGCAACTCGACCCGTTGAACAGGCTGTTGACCTGGCCGTGAGAGACAGAAGCGCCCGAACCTCCTTGGGTGGCACGGGAGATGTCCCGGGCACTGGGCGTGTAGCCGTCGGAGTCACGACGCAGCCTCAGCAAGGAGATGAGCTTCGCCTGAAGACTCAAGGGCCGCTCGGTGCCGTGGGTGTTCGCCATGTCCGTCATCTCTGGCCGTGTCGTATGCTCCGGCGATGTGACCGGCCGGTAGCACCAGCAAACATAACACTACATCGCAGGTCGCGAGGGTTATAGGGTTTGTCGCACAGTTTCTCGACGGAGCGTCGGCCGGTGAGCGGGCATCGGTCGTGCTCTCGTGTGCCCGCTGTCGGCGGGTGCTCCGAGGATTCGCATCAGGGCGGGCGGAGCGGCGCGCACGCCGTGCACGGGAGGAACCGCATATCCATGTCCGAGGTTGACGAGCGCCGGATAACTGAGATCGCGAAGGGGGCTCCGCGGGTGCTCAGGGAGGCGTCGAGTCAGGCGGCGCAGGGTGAGGTTCGGAAGGTAGTCGAGGTCATGGCGCTCCTCGGGGGCCGGGAACGGGGTGGAGGTGATGCCGAGGGTGAGCCCTGACGCCCGTAAGGGCTCGCGCCCTTGGTTTTAAGATAGGTGACATTGTTGATGAGCTGTTGTACGTTCTAGTCCGCCGGGTGGGTACAGCAGCCGCAGGAGCCCGCACGGCAGCGCCGCGCATGCGGCGCCCTTCCCTGCTCCTCGCCGGGTGGCCGACCCCCCGCGCCCCGCCCGGCGAGGAGTCGGCCGCCCGGTGCGGCCGTCGGGGTGCGTGACGGAGCAAGCCCGCCGCGACCGCTCGGTCGTGGCGGGCTCTCTCGTATCCGCACTCGCGCGAGATGGAATTCAAAAGAGCAGAATTCCCCTTTCTGAATCCCTTTGAATTAAAAGAGTTCTGAACTTGCTTTGGCGGTATTTGCCGTTAAGATATAAGTGTAAGAACAAAGGGAAACACCCCAAACGGAATTCACGGAAGGCGCGGGAAAATGGCTGACAATAACAAGGTCGCTTTCATCAGCATCAAGCTCGGCGAGATCGCCCCCAACCCCGACCAGCCTCGCAAGTTCTTCTCTCCGGAGGCGCTGGACGAGCTGACCGGGAGCATTAAGGAGAACGGTCTCCTTCAGCCGGTGGTCGTCCGGCCGGTCGAGGGCGCGAAGGTCCCCTACATGCTGATCGCGGGCGAGCGGCGCTGGCGGGCCTGCCAGGCGGCCGGCCTGGAGGTCATTCCCGCGAAGGTCATCGAGGGCGCCACTGAGGAAGAGGCCTACGTCCTCAGCATCGCGGAGAACGTCAACCGTTCGGATATGACGATCATGGAGGAGGCCGGAGCGTATGCCGACCTCAAGGCGGCTGGCTGGACGCCCGCAAAGATCGCCAAGCAGTTCGGCAAGACCGAGACCCACATCACCTGGAGGCTCGGCCTGCTCACCCTGCGTCCCGAGGTGGCCGAGATGGTCGACAAGGGCTTGATCAAGAACAACCTCGCCTGGCACATCGCCCAGCTCAACCCGGCCAACCAGATGGTCGCCGCCTCCCGTTACGTGCGCGGCGACTTCGACTCCGAGGCCGAGGCGCAGCACTTCGCCAACGGCCTCAAGCTGATGGAGAAGCAGACCTCCCTGACCGGCGAGGAGCCGCCCACCGCGGAGGAGGAGGCCAAGCGCAAGGCGGCCAAGACCAAGGCCAAGGATGGCCTCGGCAAGGCGGAAGAGGTCCTGATTCCGCTGCTGGAGGAGCTGGCCGAGAAGAAGCCGGAGGACCTGGCCGTCATTCTCGGAGACGACCTCGCCCGCCACCTGCGGGTCGTCGGCCGCCTGTACGCCAAGGTCCAGATGGTGCGCAACCTGCTGAGCAAGGCTCAGGGTGTCCAGCGCGCCATGACCGAGGAGTTCAACAAGGCGGCGGCCGAGGTCCAGCAGGAGGCGGCGGCTGCGAAGAAGGGTGAGCAGGTCAAGGCCGAGGCCGAGAAGCCGGAGGTCAAGGCGGTGGCCAAGCCGCAGCCCCCGGCGAAGAAGGCGGCGGCCAGGCCCTCCGCGAAGCCTGCGGCGAAGACGGCCGCAAGCGCCAAGCCTGCGGCACGCCGGGCGCCCGCTAAGAAGGCCACCGAGGCGGCGAAGTAGAGCAGGTGGGGCGCGGCTGAGCCCGCGCCCCACCTCTCCCCAGAGGGGCGTAGGGATGGGCGCAGCCGGAACCCCCGGCTGCGCCCACTTTCATTCGAATTCCCTTCCGTATTCCATGTTCACGGAATTGAATATGTCATAAGATATAAGCACGGAAAGGGGAATTCCCTCCGGGGTTGGGGATCTGGAAATGACGGAAAACGGGAAACTCTCTGTTGGCTTCCCTCAGGTCAGGTCGGAGTACGTGGACTGGGGGTCCAAGTCGGCCCACCCTGCGATCCGTCAGATCGCGGATCACCTCTCCTCCCTCATGGCGGAGGCGCGCGATCTGGTACCTGGGCCTGCGTCGGAAGTGATCGAGGAAGTCGAGGAGACCACGGCGTCCGCGTACGCCAACGAGACCAACCGCGTCATCCGGTTCACGGCCAACTGTGCAGAAGGCCCGGTGGAGTTCGACCTCGTCGTTCAACTGGCAGCTCGCACCCCCTTCGTCTACGCGCAGGAGTAAGAGACTGGCCCGGGGCCCGCGGGGGACTCTCCCTGCGGGCCCGGCGCCCTCCGGACCCCCGCTCACTGGCAGGGGCGGGGCCGGCAAGCCCCCGGCCACCGGCACCACGCCCACGGTCGGGGTGATCAGCAGTAAGGAAGGAAGCAAGCGTGCTCACCCTGTTCACCAACCGGTTCCAGGCGTTCCAACCTCCGCAAGGGGTACCGGTGCGCATCACCCTCGGCGGCGTCCGGTTCAAGCTCCCCTACTCCCTCACCCATGCGGTGCGGGAGCTTGCGCCGCGTCGGGACTACCTCAACGCGTCCGAGCCCGAGTTCACGAAGGCGTACCGGGGGGACCTCGACCAGCTCGGCCCCGAGCGGATCGCGGCGCGGCTCCGGCAGATCGCGGATGCCGAGGGCGACCACCGCCTGGTGCTCCTCTGCTTCGAGGACCTGGCCAAGCCCGGCCTGTGGTGCCACCGAAGGATTTTCGCAGCGTGGTGGAGGGACCGCACCGGGGACGAGGTGCGCGAGCTGTCTCCCATGGAGGACGACCAATACCAGCAGGGAACCTTGATGTGAGCGTCGGAACCGCTCGGGCAATATAGGTGACATGATTCCAAGGGGCTGCGTGCTCCTTGTGTAGGTTCCAGCGCAGCGCCCGGCCCGGCACCCGCCGAGGCCGGGCGCTGTCGTTCGTTGGGAGGCGAAGATGTTCCAGGGCACCATCCCGGGTCCCATGCGCTCGATCGTGCGCGAGACCGCCAGCCTGTGGCCGAGCGGCCCGGTGTACGTCCCGTGCTGTGGGAACTTCACCATCGAACGGTCCCTGGCCGGCATGGGCTTCGGCCTCCACTCCTCCGACGTGTCCATCTACACCAGCGCGGTTGGCCGTTGGCTCACCCGGCAGCCGGTCGGCATCCAGCTCCGCGAAGAGAGCGCAGACGAACTCGGCTGGCTCGCAGACTCCTTGGACGACGGCGTCGGCACCGTGGCCACGCTCATGCTCGGCACGCGGTTTCTCGCCAGCGTCGGGCGCGAAGGGTTGTGGCACGAGCGGGTGGTGCGCTCCTACCGCGAGCAGTGGAAGGTCAAGCACGCGGAGACCGTGGAGCGGCTGTCCGGCTCGGACGTCGATCTGGCCTCGTACGAGGTGGAGGACGTGCGCTCCTGGCTCCAGAAGGTCCCCGGCGACGCTCCGGTGTGCTCTTTCCCTCCCTTCTACGGCGGCGGCTACGAGAAGCTGTACGAGCCGCTGGAAGCCCACTTCACCTGGGACGCGCCCCACTACGAGCCGCTGTCGGACGACGACGTGGTCAGCGTGCTCGGCGCGATCACGGACCGGCCGTACTGGCTGACGGCCTCCAACCACAGCGTGCCCGAACTGCGCCCGTACTTGCGCGGCGTGATCAAGGCAACGCCGCGCGCCGCTCCCTTCTACGTGTACGCCAGCGAGGCCCCCACGAGGATCGTCGCCCCGCGCCAGCCGATCGACCCGGTGAAGATCCCGCGCCTGCGCGAGGGCGAGGAACTGGCCGGCCCGCTCTCGCTCTCGCTGCTCAAGCCCGGCCAGTTCAACGCGCTGCGCTCCCGGTACCTCAACCCCAGGATCGCTCCGGGCGCGGCGAACCTGGCGGTCGCGGTGAGGGACGGAGGCGGGCGGCTGCTGGGTGTGTTCGCGATGGCCCCGAGCACGTTCACCCCAGATGAGGCGTACGTGCTCTCGGACTTTGCGGTCGCGCCGACCGACTACCCCCGGTTGTCGAAGCTGATCGTGATGGCGGCCACGAGCGCCGAGGCCCAGTTGCTGTGCCAGCGGGCGTTCTCGCGGCGCATCCGGCGCGTGGCGACGACCGCGTTCAGCAACAACCCGGTGTCGATGAAGTACCGCGGGCTGCTGCGGCTGAACAAGCGCAGCCCGTCGAACGAGGACGGCTGGAAGTTCCAGCTCCAGTACCAGGGGGTGATCGGCCAGCACTCGTTGGCCGAGGCCCTTCAGATGTGGGCGAAGCGGTGGGGTGCCCCTACGACGAAGACGGGAGTCTGATCATGGAGACCGAGTCCACTCGCCTTGCCCCGCCGCAGATGGTGCAGGGCGACCCGCGCACGCTGACGCTGCTCGACGTCAACGCGAGGTTCCTGCCGCACGAGCAGTTTCGGCAGCTCGTGGCGAACATCGAGCGGGACGGGCATCTGACCTCGACGCCGCTGGTGTGGAACGACCACGAGTCAGGGCGGCTGGTCGTACTGTCCGGGAACCACCGCACGCTAGCCGCGATCGAGGCCGGCCTGCCGCAGATCTGGTGGATGCAGATAGACGAGCCGCTGGGCCGCCAGCGGCAGATCGCGCTTCAGCTCTCGCACAACGCGATTGCGGGTCAGGACGATCCGGCGATCCTGAAGGAGCTGTACGACGAGCTGGAGTCGGTGGAGTGGCGGCAGTACACGGGCCTGGACGACAAGACCCTTGACCTGCTGGAGAAAGTGGACGTCGCCTCCCTCGGGGAAGCGAACCTGGACTTCGCCAGCGTCCAGTTCATGTTCCTGCCCGCCGAGTTGGAGCGCGCCGAGACGGCGTTCGATGCGGCCCGCTCCACGGCGACGGCGGATCAGCGGTGGGCGGCTGGGTTGGAGCAGTACGAGCCGGTGCTCGATGCGCTGGAGTCCTCCCGGGCCGCGTACAAGATCGGCAACTCCGCTACGGCGCTCGGCGTGATCCTCGCCGTGTTCGAGCGGCACCTGGGAGAGCTGGCCGAGGGCTGGTTCGACGCAGCCACCGGGGAGCCGACGCGGGCGGGGACGGCGCCGCTGGAGACGGTATTCGGCGTGCGGGACCTGCCGGTAGAGACCGCGGCAGTCGTACGGACTGCCATCGATCGGATGGTGCAGGACGGCACTGTGCCCGCTGACGAGCCGTGGAGGGCGCTGGAAGTCCTGGCCGCCCAGAACAACTAGAAGGCCGTCGGCCAGGAGGTGAGCGGTGGCCGAGGACACCGTGGAGTCCTGGGAGCGGCAGAGCGGGGAGTCGGTCCAGGCGTTCGAGGCGTTCGCCGTGTACCGCGATCTCGGCTCAGCGCGGAGTCTGACAAAGGCAGCACGCGAGTTGCATAAATCCCGCACGCTGCTGGGCCGTTGGTCGCGCCAGTTCGCATGGGTGATGCGGGCTGTGGCCTACGACCGGGAGCAGGACCGTCTGTTCCTCGCGGAACAGATGCAGGCGCGACGCGATATCGCCCGCCGGCACGCGAAGTTGGCTCAGGCCGTACAGAGCAAGGCCGTCGCGCGGCTCCAGATGCTCGACCCGCGGGAGCTGTCGCCCTCGGAACTGCTGCGCTACGTCCAGGTCGCGGCGGAGATCGAGCGTCGGGCCGTGGGCGAGGCACCGGCGGTCGGGACGGTCGAGGGCCGGGACCAGGACGCGGACGTGGACGCTCTGTCGGACGAGGATCGCCGGGCGCGGATGGATCAGCTGCGCCGCGAGCTGGAGCGCCGGTTGTCGGAGGGCGTGCAGTGAGCCGGGGCCGGGCTAAGCGGCGGCAGATCGAGGGGTTTGCTGACCCAGCGGTGATGACCGACGAGCAGCTGAGGGCTGAGGTCGCGGCGCTGGTGCGGGCCGATGAGCTGTCGGCGCGCCGGTGGGCATGCGAGGTCCCAGATTGTGACGGGCTGCCCCATCCGGGGTGGCTGCACCATCACGCCCGAGCGGCGCAGCGTCGGCCGCTGTGGCTGTGGACGGTGTGGATGCTGCTCACCGGCCGTGGCTGGGGGAAGTCCCGGACGGCGGCGGAGGCGGTGCGGGACTGGGCGCAGACGCCGGGGCTGCAGATCGCGGTGGTGGCGAGAAACGCGACGCTGGTGCGGGACATCTGCTTTGAGTCGCCCAAGAGCGGGTTGTTGTCGGTGTTCCCACCGCAGGAGGTGGCGAAGTACAACTCGTCGCTGGGCGAGACGACGCTCAGGTTGACGAACGGCACGGTCATCAGGGGGTTCGGCGCGGAGACGCCGGACAATTTGCGTGGCTGGGCGTTCGACAAGGCGTGGTGCGACGAGTACGCGGCGTGGAACCGGATCACGGCGCAGGCGGTGTACGACATGCTGTGGTTCTGCCTGCGCGAGGCGGACACTCCGCAGGTCGTCATCTCTACGACGCCGAAGCCGCTCCCGCACGTCAAGCGGCTGGTCGAGCGCGGCCGGGCGCAGGAGGAGGCGCACCGGAAGGGTGGAACGCCGCCTCGGGTGGTGCTCACCCGCGGGCACATGCGGGAGAACGACGCAAACCTGTCGTCGGCGGCGCGCGAGGAGCTGGAGGAGGAGTACGCCGGCACCCGGCTGGGCCGGCAGGAGCTGTCGGGCGAGCTACTCGAGGACGTGGAGGGCGCGCTGTGGAAGGGCTGGATGCTGGAGGTCGAGGGCTTCCGGTCCCGCCCCGAGCATCTGCCGGACCTTCAGCGGGTCGTGGTGGCCGTGGACCCGGCGACCAAGAGCCATGAGGACGCGGACATGACGGCGTTCACGGTGGCGGGGCGCGGGTTCCCGGTGGACACGATGTTCGGGGACGACCGTCCCCGCGGGTATCTGCTGCACTGCGAGCAGGACCGGTACACGCCGACGCAGGCGATGAAACGGGCCGCGACGCTGTATCACGAGCACCGTGCGGACTGCGTGGTCATCGAGGCGAACAACGGCGGCGACTACCTGCCTGCGTTGCTGGAGCAGGTGGACCCGACGGTGAACTGGCGGATCGTTCATGCCACGCGGGGGAAGCGGGCGCGGGCAGCTCCGGCGGCCCAACTGTACGAGCAGGCGCGGGTGTCGCACGTTGGTCCGGCTCGGCGGTTCGCGCCGTTGGAGGAGCAGATGACCACGTTCGTAGGCCAGGGCGAGACGGAGGACTCCCCGGACTTGCTCGACAGCGCGGTGTGGGCGCTATGGGACCTGTTCCTCGACCCGACGATGCCGCCACCGCGTGGCGGCGATGATCAGCGTCTGAGCGGCCGAAGGTAGCTGGCGGGTACTCACTCTCGGGGGTGGCCGAAGATCGCGCGTAGGACATGTAACGAACGCTGCCTGATGTCTGGGTCGGGGTGAGCGATGGCCAACGTGATGACCACCGAGAGGGTGGAACCGAGGACGGCGAGTGCCGGTGCGAAGTCCATGCGAGGACGGTAGAAGCGGCCGGTGCGGCGCGGGAACCGGTTCGGCTGTCGCGGATGGTGCGCAACACCCGCGCCACACGTTGCTGTTGTCCGGGGGCCGTACGAGCTTGCTACCCCGTTCGGCGCGCTCGCGTTGGCGGGCGGGTTACTAATGGGCGGTACGGCCCCGGGGGAGCAGGATGTCACAGCGGGACGTCGGGTCCTCGGGGGCGACGACGTGAGCCAGATAACGGCATACGCGCGATATCTGGCCAATGGGGTGAGAGGCGTGCAGGCGTCGGCGCCAGCCGTGACGTGCCCAGCGGTGCCGTGCAGAGCGAGCGGGATCGACGACGGCGCTTAGGCTGAGTGGACGGCGCGGGGCCGACCTTCCTGGAGTGGATGTGGGCCTGCGCCAATTCGTGATCGATGCGTGGTCGTGGCTGAACTACAAGCCAGTGATGGCGGAGGCGGGGCGTCCCGGCAGCCGCGCCTTCCCGGAACTGGCCAAGACGTGGGTGCCGCCGTACGAGTTGCGGCGGCTGGCCGCATACAAGGTGCTGGCGTCGTACGACAACAACCAGGCCGGACAGCTCGCGGCGACCGGGGGCGACGCGAGTGCGCTGGAGCGTCGGGAGCTGGGCGATGCCGCGAACCTTGTGGACACCGCTCTCGGCTACCTCCTCGGCTCGGAACAGAAGGTGGCGGTCGAAGGCGCGGAGCACGCCGACGAGGAGACGCCGACACCGGGGGCGGCGGAGGCCGCCGCAGTGCAGGACCGACTGCGGAAGTGGGCGGACAAGGAGCTGCTGACGTTCCGGGTGCAGCAGGCGGAGCGTACGGCGGTGCTGCTCGGGGACAGCGTGTTGGCGTTGGCGTGGAATCCGGAGAAGCAGCGGCCGACGCTTCGGGCCTACGATCCGGGGTTCTTCTTCCCGCAGTGGGACGACGAGGACGACGACTTTCCGCACAGGGTGCATCTGGCGTGGGAGTTGCCGGCGGACGACGACGCGGGGTTGAAGGCGCGGGTGCGTCGGGTGACGTACGAACTCGGGCCGATCGACGAGGGCGGCGACGACGATGCGGATGGCGTAGGTGCGTCGGGTCGCACGTATCCGTGGGAGCCGGGCCGGACATCGAATGTGACGTGCTACCTCACCGATGCGGAGTGGCTGCTTGATGACCTGAAGAGCGGGGAGGCGCTGGACCATCTGCCGATGGGCAAGGCGAGCTTCCGAGTGCGATCGGACGGCACGGAGTTGAACCGGCTGGACTTGATGATCGACTTCGTTCCGGTGGTGCACATCGCGAACACGATCCCGAACGGCGGGGAGCACTGGGGGCGTTCGGTGCTCGCACGGGTTCTGCAGGCGCTCGACGAACTCGCGGCGACGGACTCGGACAGCTCGGCGGCGTCGGCGACGACAGGCACGCCGATCATCGGACTCGCCGGTGCCCGGCTGCCGGTGGATCGGGCGACGGGCAGGCCACAGGAGCTTGAGGTGAAGGCCGGGGCCGTGTGGCAGCTTGGTGAAACGGGGCGGATGGATGCGCTGGACACGTCGCCTCAGCTGGCTGAGTTGCGGGCGCGGGTGGATCACTTGCTGGAGCGGATCGCGGCCAACTCGCGGGTGACGGCGGCCGGGCTCGGCACCTTGGACGCCACGGAAGTGCCGTCGGGGTACGCGCTGAAGCTGGCGCTGGGGCCGCTGGACGCGCTGATCGGCATGATGCGGCTCGCCCGCGAGCACAAGTACAGGTTGCTGTTCAAGATGGTCCAGCGGCTGTACCAGGCCGGGCGGGCTGAAGGCTGGACGGTCGGGGAGACGCTGCCGGCGCGGCTGGCTTGGGCGCCGCACACACCCACGGACAGGGGTGCGGTACTGGAGGAGGTGGTCAAGGCGTACGGGGCCGGGGTGCTGTCGCTGGAGACGGCCGTGTCGATGCTGCTGGAGGCTGGGTACCCGATCAAGGATGCCTCGCAGGAGGTAGAGCGGATCAGAGCGAAGGCGGAGCAGGAAGCCGCAGCGAGGGTGGCGGAAGTCGCTGTGAGGCGGGGTGCACAGGTTCCAGAGGACGGGGACGGCCAGCAGGCTGATGGCGCGAGGGCCACGCAGGTGTTGTCGACTGGGGCTACACGTTGATCGTCCGATCTGCTTCAGATCCCTCGGTGTTCGATTGCCAGGTGGGCCGGACTACCGCTGTGATGGTTTCGACTGGTGCAGCGAGAGGGGTATTCCGTGCTGACGGTTCGCACGCTTCGGGTAGCTAAGGACGAGGCCCGGCGGGCCGTGGAGCCTTTGGCAGCACCGGGGGCGTTCGTCAGGCCGGAGGATCCACCGGACCGGCTGGCGAACACGATGTGGGTGGGTGCGGCCGAGGCATTGGGGTGCCTGGGACTCAAGGCAGGCACAGAGGCAAAGACCGGGGCCCTGGCCGCGGCGATAGCAGGGCAACACACCATCAGTGGGGCGCGGGTTCGCGGGGACGGTGCGGCGTTCGACCTGACGTTTCTGGTGCCGCCATCGGTGTCCTGGGTCTGGGCCCAGGGCAGGGCGGATCTGCGCGTCAGGGTGGAGAAGACAGTCGTTGACGCCGCCTACCACTGCCTTCAGTACCTGATCTGGAAACTTCGGGGCGACAGCGTCGTGGCAGTCCCCGGGTTTGCCGCTGCCGTGGCGCTCCACGCGGTCGGGCAGCCACAGCATCAGGCGCCGCCACCGCCGTTGCTGCATGTGCATAGCTATCTGGTCGGTGTCCTTGACGAGTTCGGAGAACTGCGCGGCCCGCGTCGGTCGTCACTGTTCGAGGACGATGTGGTCCTGGCGAGTGGTGCCTTTGGCCGGGCGAAGCTGGCCGAGGACCTGCGCGGGCTCGGGTTCGGCACCGAGGTGGTCAGTGGCCGTGACGGCCGCCTCTCCTTCGAGATCTCTGGCGTGCCCGAAGGGCTGCTGCGGGTGGGGGAGTCGGCGGACAAGGGCTGTGCGGGTTTGGGGCAGGAGACCGACCATGAGCCATGGGAGCCCGTTCCGCCGGAGCCAGACCCGTGGGAGCCAGATCCCTGGGAAACCGATCCATGGGAGAGCGGCCCGTGGCGCAACGGCTGACGACGCATTTGGTCGGCGTCGGCCTCTGGTGCCCCAGTACTACAGGGCCTGATCGTCCTCCCTCCGAGCGGCCTGCCGAGTCCCTGACCGGAGTTGCACGCTAGGAGCCCGCCCGCCATCACTCCAGGTGCAGGACCTGCGTATGGGCAGGTTGTGGATGGATGCTCGATTGTCGGCGGCGATGGCTACACTGATCGTCAGCGCGGGGGCGCGCTCTGGAGGAATTGCATGGTCCGGCCCCTGCCGCCACGCCGTCCTATCGGCTTCCGCCGTGATGGGCGGCCGATCTATCCGATTCTCGGTGCCTCTTCGGAGGACGAGACGAACGACCAGCTGGACGAGGGCGCCGACACGGGCGGCTCGGATCAGCAGGTCACTGTGACCCAGGACCGTCTGGGGAAGTTGCTCACCCGGGAGAAGGCACAGGGTGAACGGGCCGCGATCAAGCGACTGTTGTCCTCACTTGGGTTCGACACCCCGAAAGCTCTGTCCGAGTTCGTGTCCACGCAGCGGGAGGCCGAGCAGGCCGCGCTGTCGGAGGTGGAGCGCCGCGAACAGGCAGCGCAGGAGCGGGAGTTGCAGGCCGCACGTCGGGAGGAGCTGGCCGCTGAGAGAGAACGCGCCGCGCTTCGCCGGGCCGCTCTGATGGCGCTCGGCGCGGAGGGCGACGACCTGGTAGACGCGGAGCGTCTGCTGGCCGTGGAAGATGAGGACGCCGACGAGGCCCAGGTCCAGGCCGCCGCCGAACAGCTCCGCACCCGGCGTCCCGAGCTGTTCGGAGAGGTGCGCACACCGGTGTCGGCCGCCCCCGCGGGCGCACCGGCCGGGCGCGGTCCGACCCGCACGACGCCGGTGTCCAAGCCCGGTTCGGCCGGGCTGGAGATGGCCAAGCGCCGCGGTCTGATCCCCGAGTTCAGCGACACCGCCGCCCGGTAATACTGGGCCCAGCCCTTTGGGGGGACCACGCCCCCAGAACTTCGTGGACGACATCGCCTCCGTGGGCGGTGTGCGGATTCTGACCGCAGCGTCCATGGAGACACGCACATGACCATCCAGCCCGTCTCGAAGTCCGAATACACCACCGCCAACCGCGAGTGGCTGGCTTCCCTGCACGGCACCGATTCCGTCGACACGATCACCCTCGATCTGAACCTGTTCTGCGAGGGCACCCACTACGTGTGCGGCGACGGCTGCGACCCGTACGGTCGGGTGCTGTCCGGTGTCCCGGTCGGCAGGGTCGCGGAGTCCGGTCTGTACGGCCCGTACGATCCGGAGGCGCACTGCGGCCGTCAGATCCTGCGCGGCTTCGTGATCGCGGAGGCCCCGTTCGCGCCGGGCCAGACCCGTGTTCCGGCCGCCCTGCTGTGGCACGGCGCGGTGAAGGCGTCGAAGGTGCCCGGCGGGATCGACGTGTCCCAGCTCGTGTGGCACCCGCGTGCCGCGCAGATCCGCTTCGTCTGAGCGGGGGCTTGAGCTGTGACGATTCAGGACCTGCTCAAGGACGTCTCGGTCATGGACCTGACGGCGTTCGCCAGGGCGATCCCGTCCCCGAAGGACTTCCTCCTCACCCAGACGATCTTCCCTACGGTGGAGATGCGGGAGGTGAAGTGGCGCACCCGCGACTCCGGCCGGTACGTCAACGTCGCCAAGTACCGGGCGTTCAACGCCAGTGTTCCGTTCGCGACCCGTGAGGCCTGGCAGACCTCCCGCGAGGGCGCACTGCCCGCGTTGGGGCAGAAGCTCGTTGTCTCCGAGCAGGAGCAGATCTTGCTGGAGGCGTCGCACGGCTCGGATCAGGACCGGCTGATCGAGCTGCTGTACGACGACGTGGAGCGCCACGTCGAGGCCATCCGGTCCCGGCTGGAGCTCGCCGCCGGCGACGTGCTCAGCGACGGCCGGTTCACGCTGGAGCAGGAGAACGGGCTGACGCTGGAGGTGGACTGGAACGTCCCCGCCGCGAACATGCCGGTCGCCCGGATTCCGTGGTCGGACCCGGCCTCCGACCCGATCGCGGACGAGCTGCGGTGGATACAGCAGCTCGACGACATCGGCGCCCCGGAGCCAGAGATGGTGATCACCTCCCGGAAGGCGTTCAGCTACCTGGCGGCGAACAATGCCTACCGGGCGGCGTACTACGGGTCCGTGAGCCCGTCGACCACGCCGACGGCGACGCTCACCCCGCAGCAGATCAACGTGGTGCGCGGCAACTATTCGCTGCCGCCGATCCAGTTCTACAAGGCCCAGGTGCGAGTGGACGGCAAGCCGCGCAAGGTGCTGCCTGAGGACCTGTGGATTCTGGTGCCACCGGAGCGGGAGAAGTGGGCGCAGACCCTGTACGGGGTGACGGCGGAGGCCCTGGTGCTGTCGCGGGGGACGAACCCGGAGATCATCCGGGAGGACGCCCCTGGCCTGATCATCACCCGAGGTGTCCAGGATGACCCCGTGCAGATCTGGACCAAGGGCGCCGCGGTCGGGATGCCGGTCATGCACACCCCGGACGCACACATCGTGGCGAAGGTCCTGTGATGGCGGGCCGCGGGCGGCTGAAGGCTGCGGTGTACGTACAGGACCCGACCACGAGGGAGGAACTCGTCCTGCTGCCGGGCGACTGCCCGGAACCGGAGGTGGCCGCCCTGATCACCAATCCGGACGCGTGGGACGTCCCGCCGGACGACTGTGAGGAGCCGGACGAGGCGGTCTCGGTGGAGAAGCCAGAGCCGACCGAGAACAAGGACGACGGCCAGGAGGACGACGCCGGCGCGAACGGGACGAAGAAGCCGCAGACCCGGCGCTCCCGCTCGTCCGGGTCGTAGGATGACGCTCGTACGGCTCGTCACCAGCATCCCCCGTCTGGTGACGGGCCGTACCTCGTTCGTTGGAGGGGCAGTCCCCTGTGGATGAGTTTCAGAGATCGTGGCTGCTGGCGCAGCTCGGCCCGGACACTGACCCGGCCGACTTGGAGCGCCGGTACTTCCGGCTGCGGTCGGTGCGTGCCGTCGCCCTCGAGGTGTTGGGCGAGCGCCGGGCCAAGCTCCTCGCGGACCCGTTGAAGGTCACCGTCGACGGCGTGGTGACGATGGACCTCCAGGAGAACCTGCGCGGCATCGAGCGGCAGATCGAGCAGGTCCGTCAGACGCCCGCCCCGGATGATCCCAGCGAGGAGGATGAGGCCGCAGAAGCAGTCATGGAGGTGACGTGGCTGTCATCCACGCACCGCTACAGGTAGACGGACACGTGCCTCCGCGAAATACAGCGACGCTTCGCCCATGCTGCTACGCGGCTTCAATCGAATCGAAGGTCATCGACATACTGTGAGCTATTCGGCCACGACTGAAGCGAGTCGTTTGGGGCCGACCCACCTGTCCAGACGCCACGGGTCATGTTGCTCGCAGTACACGGCGACGTTTACCGGAGTCAGGGCTCCTCGCTGGTTCCTGGGCCCGGCGAAGAGCTCGGTCTCCTCGATTCGCAGGGTGCAGCCCTCGGGTGCCTCACAGCGCCTTCGCGTAGCTACGGTGCGGAGTATCCACAGCGGTTGCGGCTGGGTGATTGGTCCCAATGCCGGATGCTCGAATATCCCTACAGACCACGGGATGACATCGTAGATATTCGTGTAGCGGTTCTTCACCGAATTGCACCAGCCGCAGGCAAGGCGGAGATTGCCAACTCCTGTCTCACCGCCTTCCGCAACCGGCACCACGTGGTCAACCTCGATACACAGCTGGGCCGAGCGCACTCCTCGGGGGCGCGTGAAGTCGACGAGCAACGTTTCTGGCGGGCTGCTCTTGGATATGCCGAGGAACCTATCCCGAGCTTCCCCTCCGAACTCAAATCCGCATAGGTAACAGCGGGGTGCTGGCTGACCGAGAGCCCAGAGTTCTTCCCGTAGGGCCGCACCAATTGCCGATCTCCTCCTGCTGCGCCGGGCTGACACGAGTTGCCATGCAAAACGTGTCAGAATCCGCGCGTACTCTTTGCGCTCATCCATTGGGACTTGCGGGCTCACTGCGTTGACGTGGGCAAGTATGGGGACGTGCAAGTGGCCGATGGTTAGGGCAGGGTCCAGCTCAAACGGTGCTAGGTCTACCAGACTTTCGATAAACCAGCGCCCCCACACGGTGGACAGGTCACCGCGCAGCAGCCATCCATGGTTTCCTGCGATGACATCTGGCACTGTGTACTTGGCGAGGGATTTGAGTGCCTCGTCCGACCAGTTGTTGTCCAGGGCGTTCTTTATTTCAGCGAAGAACTCGCCGACTTCCTGGGGTTGCATCACGCCCCAGCAACCGGGTTGAACAGCCCTTCCTTGGGAAGCGATTCAGGATTCTTCCGGTAGCTGTGCCATAGGCTGGCCCACCTCCGTCGGACAGCGGGAGTGTCCTTCTTTTCGACCTTCCAGTTGCGGTTGAAGTACGCGAGGTTCACACCCTCAAGCCAAGACTCCATCGTGGCGTTGACGTCATCAACGCTGTTCAGGGTCCTCTTCTGGAGGCGCAGAAACTCGAAGTAGTCCGCCGCAAGGATGGTCAGACTGATCTTGTTGAAGAGGTTGCTGTTCGTCGTGCCCCAGGCGTTTGACGCCTCGGGGTCGTCGGCACCGAACTTCTCCTTGATGATCGTGTAGAAGCGGATGAAAATGGCCCTCCATGGGCCATCCGGACGCGCCCACTCCGCCAGCTTCTCGTCGTGCGTTTCGAAGGCGGCGACGAGTGCGCTCTCATCCAGGTGGTACTTGCTCCACGCGCGTGCCCAGTCGGTTGGCTCGCTGTACAGCTTTCCGCCGGAGAGCTCTCGGAAGATACCGACCAGGCCCTTGAGAACCGGCCACTGGAGGGCAGTCGACCTGTCGCCGGCAGGTCCCGTTATGCCGGTCTGGACGCAGTTCTTGAACGGGCTGTCGTCGGCGCGCGTGAGGTAGGCGATCGCCTGCGAGTCGTCCAACTTGATGCCGGCGTCCTTGAGTCTTTGCGCGACAGGATCCAGCTCCTCCTTGCTCAAGCTGGTGGACACGATGGTGCCGAGGAGCGCCTTGCCCATGGGCGTGGCCTTCTGGTTCACGACCACGAACTGGAAGACGTGCTCACTCGGGTTGGGGTCCATGAGGAGCGACACAGGAAGGCGCCGCGCGTGCTTCGCGATGAACTCGGCTTTGGCCTGTGCAGGGTCCTTACCCTCTTCGGCGGCTTCGAGCAGGAAGGCTTCGCCGTCGCCTCCCTCGGCCCGGCTCTCCGCAGCCAGCACCGCGCCTTTGAGGCGGTGCTGGCCGTCCACGAGCATGATCGGCTTGAGGTAGCTGATCATCGCTGCGCGGTCGAAGCCAAGAATGCGTTCGGGCTTCTTGTCGGGGTCAAGGGCTTCCAAGACCCGGACGCGCCCCTTGAGCTCGGTGTAGAAGTCGATCAGGTGGGTCTCATCGGTGAGCAGGACGCTTGCGGCGTCGTCGCCGCTCCCGTTGCCGTTCTCTTCGACGCTGTCGTCGTCATCGTCGTCTTCCTCGACCAAGTCGTCGATGCCGTGCTCCTTGCGGCCTCGCTCCATGATCGACGACAGACGCTCCTGGTCGAGGGGGGCTTCCTTGAGCTCTGGAACACGCGCTTCGAGCCGTTCAACGACCCGTGACATCAATGCCAGCAGCGAGGACTCGCTGAAGTCCGGGCTCACGATCTCCAGGGTGCCGAAGTCGGCGGACCCGTCCAACGGTGTGAACTTCACCGAAGTCTCCCCCTGCGGGGCAGCAAGGAGCGGGTTCTGCACGATGTTGCGTTCATCGTGGTAGAAGCTGGAAAGCTCCTTGATGCGGGTCTTGTTCTCCTGGCGCTGGAACCCGATCGTCTCCTCGTCTTCCAGCCGACTCCGCTGAGGAACGCCGACCCACTGATCGATCTCGGTGGCCGGTGCGGCGAAGAAGACCAGCGGCTTGCCGGACGGCGTCTGCTGCGTGATGTGCGCCGGGTACGTATAGGTCATCGTCTTCGCGTTCACGCAGAAGCCTCCACAACAACATGATCCAGGGTTCCCCCAACGCTACCCGGTCGACGTGCGGCAGAGGTGCCCGTTCGGATCGACACGAGTCCGAATCGCTGACCTGCGCTGACGTCAAACCATCCAGCAGGTGCGGGAGTTGGTGAGGGGATCGGTCGTCAACCTGTCCCCTTGGAGATGTGAGCCTTCCACTGCCGAGTGTCAGTGGCGAGGTCTACAGTTTCAACACCTGCTCATGCCGAAGTCGACCGAACGGCGACGACGGCCAAAGGGCGAGCGGGTCACAACTGAGTGGGTCCGGCATATAGCAGCCGGGCACCCGGGGAGGAGCATTGATGCTCCAGCAGGACGGCGTGCGCGTCGAGACGATGTGCCGCCTGTACACGAAGAACAAGGCAAGGCCGTGGGACGGCGAGTACCTCGACGTTCTCGATACCGCTCTGAATCTCGCACTTGGCCACAGGCGTGTCGCCGACGACCCTAACCTGTTGTGCCGGAACGTCATCCGGGACGCACGTCGCACGATCCGTCGCTCGGCGGCCAACGCCCGCCGCAGTGCTGCTTGTCGGCCACTGGCCGACGCTGCTCGCCGTCGCGCATCCACTACCGCGGCGGACGGGACGCCCGTCGTCGAGATGGTCACGTACGACACCCCCGAGGCGCGTGCCCTTGTCACCGAAACGCTTCAGGAGCTGACGGCTTTCGCCAGGACGCTTGGTCCTCACGGCCCCGGCTGTCTCCAGGGCATGCTCGATATGGCGACCGTCCCGGACTCCGCCAGGCAGACCAGCGTGTCTGTGGCTACGGTTGAGCGTGCCCGACGCGCCCTCCGTACCCACGCCCGGGCGCTGATCTGCGGCACCGCATGAAGGCGTCCGTCGACGGTCACGTCCGGATAGCTGAGCCGTACGAGGGCACTACCCGTGTTGCTCTCCGGCTCACGCGCAGCGTCGTGAACATGCAGATCCCGACCGGGACCATCGGGGCTTATCTCCTGATGGAGTACGACCAGGACGGTGCCCGCCCGCTGTACGTGGGACGGTCGGACACCTGCCTCCGCCGGAGGTTATGCCGTCATCCGCTCCGCGGACGTGCGACCCACTTTGTCGTGGCCCCGGCCCGCAACTCCCACCAGGCCTACGCGATGGAGTCCTACTGGTACCACGAATACCAGGCCGCGGGCCGCGTGGTCCGGAACCAGATACACCCCGCCAGCCCCGCCGGAACGGGCCGCCGCTGCCCGTTCTGCCCCGAAGACGCCATCAAACGCGCCCTGAGTCGGGCGCTGCCTCAACCTCGCCACTCTGACACCAGGAGCACACCATGACCACCGCCGACATGGACATCATCCCGGTCGTCCTCTCCGGCCAGGCCCTTCTCAGCCTCCGCGAGTCCGGCCACAACTTCCCCTCCGCCGTCGGGGAAGTGATCGACAACAGCATCGAAGCCCGCGCGAACCACATCCAGATCATCACCGAAGAAGCGATGAAGAGCCGCAAGAAGACCCTCACGCAGGTCTCCTTCATCGATGACGGAGAGGGCATGGACGACGAGACGCTGCAGCACTACCTGCAGCTCGGCTTCTCCAAGCGGTTCATGTCCGAGAAGACCATCGGCAAGTTCGGCGTCGGCGCAAAGCTCGCCAGTCTCAGCGTCGGCATGCGCATCGACGCCTGGTCCCGCGTCGAAGGCAGCGAGCAGATCAAGCACGTGTTCTTCGACCTCGAAGAGGGCATCGAGGCCGAGAAGCGCGGCGACAAGGTCGGCATCTACCCTCCCGATGACGAGCCGCTGCCGGCCCACCTTGAGGTCTACTTCCCCGAGGGCTCGGGCACCTTGGTGATGTGGTCGAAGATCGACCGGGTCTCCGACGGCCATGGCCGGAGCACACCGGACCACATCCGCAACGAGATGAACAAGGAACTTGCCCGCATCTTCCGTGAGTTCCTCAGTGGTGGCATCCGTATCACCGTCGACCACACGGACTTGAAGCCCCACGACCCGACCTTCCTCCGCAAGGGCACCTGGGCCGACCAGGTACTCACCGAGGAGCTCGCACGCACCAGCGGCGAATCCCGAGCCGAGGCCCGGCACTTCCACGGCCAGGTCTTCTTCAACGAAGAAGTCAAGGTGCAGGGCACCGATCACAAGATCCGCGTCGTCGTCGCCCTGGCCCCTCCGGACGTCCTGCGCTTCAAGGGCGCCGGCGGCGACGCCTTCGCCAAGCGACTGCGCATCCCCGACAACGAGGGCGCCATCAGCTTCATGCGGCTTGACCGCGAGATCAGCTACACCCTTGTGCCCAAGCTCTTTCCCGATGGGATCAAGACCAAGGACCGGTACATCGGCTTCGAGGTGTACTTCACCCCGGAACTCGACCGCATGATGGGCGTGCGCAACGTCAAGCGCGGCGCGGTCCCCGCTGATGAACTCCGCAGGACCCTGCGGACCATCGCGGAGAGCGTCATCCCGAAGGCCCGCGACGAGATCGACCGCGTGTGGGGCGAGGTCAACCGCGACGACGCGGTGAAGTCCGGCGAACACGCACCCATCACGAAGGCCCTCAAGGACGCGGACCGCACCATGCCCAAGGCCCGGGTCAAGCAGGTTCCCACGCCGGCACAGCAGGAGAGGGAGTACGACAACCTGGCCAAGGACGCGGGTCGGAACACGACGAAGGAGGAGACGGCCGCCTACAAGCAGGAGATCAAGGACCTTCCGTTCATCATCGAGACGGTGGACGTGCCCGGAGACGATCTCTTCCAGCTCACGCACCTCAAGGAACAGACGATCATCCGCCTGAACCAGCGGCACCTCTTCTACCAGGAGATGTACGAGCCCCTGCAACTGCTGTCGAAGGAGGGCGGCACGAGCACCGCCACCAACGCTTCCGCAACGGCTCGCCGAGCGATCGAAGCGATCACCCTCCTCCTGGTGGCGTATGCGAAGGCCGAGTCGATGCACGAGACACCGGTCGACCAGTACAAGGAGCTGCGGAAGTGGTGGGGCAGCTTCACTGAGCAGTACCTCACCAAGATCAAGGATGTCCTCTGAGGTCAGCTGACCCTCTGCGGAGAACGTGAAGGGCCGGCGGCGACACGTACGTGTCGCCGCCCCCCCCCCGGACCCCCCGAGCCCACGCCCGCCCAAAACAAAGGGAACGCGGCGGGGAGGGGAAGACAGGTGAGAAACAAG